>JAJFJB010000414.1 GCA_021774435.1 Alphaproteobacteria bacterium | reverse complement strand
GGCGGCAAGGTCGACATGCCCGCCATGGGGTTGAAGGGAAAACCGCTCGAGGTAACCGGGACCGTGCGGCGCGTTACTGATGGATCCTTCACGATCACCGGGCCCATGTTCACCGGGGTGAAATTCAATATTGGCCGGTGCGCCGTGCTGGACACCGGCAAGGTAGAAATTGTTGTCAGCGAGGGCCGCTACGAACCGTTCGACGTAGGTGCTTTCACGCATATGGGCATCGATCCGGCGCGCAAGAAATACGTCCTGCTTAAGACGCGGCAGCATTTTCGGGCCGGCTTCGAACCGCTGGCGGAGCATATTGTCATGGTTTCCGGCCCGGGCACCTGCACATCCGATTACAGCCTATTCCCTTGGAAGAATTTACGCCGGCCGGTCTACCCCCTTGATCCCGACGCAGAATCAAATCTGCCGACACAGAGTTAAGCACCCGGGTTAAAAGTTGAGATTGTAGACTTACACAGCCGCGATCGTTTGCACTTCCACCAGAAACTCTTCCTGCACCAGGCGGTCTACCATCAACAGCGTATTCGGCGGGTAGGCACCGTTAGGGAAGAAATTCGGGAACTCTCGCAGGCGGTACTGCATAAAGTTCGGAATGTCCTGACTGTGCACCAGGTACGTCGTGAACTGAACGACGTTGCCCCACCCTGCACCTTCAGCGGCTAGCGCCTTTTCGATATTGCCAAAAACCTGTGCGCATTGCGCATCGAAGTCGCCGATACCCACGGAGTTGCCTTCCTTGTCCGCCGACAAGGAACCCGCAATAAAGAGAAACTCGGAAGCCTTCACGCGCGTGACTTGAGAGTACTGCCCGAGCGGCGTTCCCAGCGTATCGGGATTGTAGATTTTTATATCGGCAGTCATGACATCTTCCTCCTCGAAATTTTAGTTATGAATTTGGATTAAAGCCCCTTCACGACTTTCTCGCTCAAGAGCTTAACAGCGTCCTCGAATGGCGGGTTCACACCATCGGCAAAGGCGATATCGGCGGCTACGGTTCGGGCATGGGACCGGCGCGTCGCATCGGACATGATCGGCTCCATCCCCAGTTCGGCCAAGTTCTCCATCACCTTGTCCACTTCTTCCATGCGCCGCTTGGCATGATTGGTATGGCTCGACGTCAGCGACGTCACCATGCCGGCAAAGGTGCGGTCATCGATATCGGCGAAGCAGGCCAGCACCTCTTCCGTTAGCCCGGCGCGATGCGCGGCGACGAAGCATTCGACTCCTAGAGCCTCAAGGCCCTTTACCATGATGGATCGGATGATCTTTACCGCAGAGGCATCCCCGGCCCGGTTGCTCATCACACTGACATCGAACCCAAGCGGCCGCATCCACACCGCCGCGCGCTCGGCTGCCGGCCCTGACAGCACGAAGGGCGCCTTATACCCGTATGTGCTGAAGCCTCCCATCGCCGCGATATCGACATAGTCTATGCCCGCTTCCTCCATCGATCTGGCGATATCGGCGGTCTGCTTGCCGGTCAGCGTATTCACATCGAGATATATCGTGCCGGGGCGCAAGATCGATTTCGCGCTTTCCGCGGCATTGCGCGCTTCAACGCCGGTGACCACGGAAAACACGATCTCCGCGGCGCGCAAAGCGTCGGTATAGTGGCTTTCAATCTCCACACCGATCTCGCGCGCACGATCACTGATCGCCGGACCGCGAACGTTGTCACTCTGTGCGATATCCACCGAGAGGATGCGGCGCGCCGTATCCTCTCCGCGCCATTGTGCGGCGAGACCGCGCGCGATAGCGGTCCCCGCTTCACCAAGACCGAGCAGTCCTACGGATTCAATATCGTCGGAATTCTTCGTTGCCATCTATACCCACTCCAGGATTTTTGTTTCTTGGTCCCGCACAGTATAAACACCGTTGCGGAAGGTTCGACCGTGTCGCGTCCCCATCACCCCGAAATGGGATAGATAATGACAATGTTAGGAAGGCCCGGTTTCTGCGTCGTCACCGAGATAGAACGGCCCTCGCCCGAACTTGTGAATAGAGTGGCGCAGTTTCCCGCATCGATTATCGGGGATGCCTTGGCGCACCGGGGCAACATGGATGCGGGCATTTCACCTGTCAGTATGCAGACACGGCTATGTGGCCCGGCCATAACGGTGAGCACAAAACCGGGCGACAACCTTATGGCCCATGTTGCCTTGAAAATTGCACAACCCGGCGACGTGATTGTTATCGATGCCAAGGGGGACCAGAGTTGTGCCCTGTGGGGTGATCTCATGGCGCGCGCGGCGAAAGCGAAGGGCGTTGCTGGACTTATCGTCGATGGCCCCATCCGCGACCTCAAGGAACTGATCGCGTTCGGTTGGCCCGTATACAGCCGCGGCGCCAATCCATGCGGCCCTGAAAAGAATGGTCCCGGCGAAGTGAACCAACCGATTTCGTGCGGCGGCGTGCCGGTAAACCCTGGCGACATTATCCTTGGCGACAGTGACGGCGTCATTGTCATTCCGCCGGAGATGACAGCGATTGCGCTCGAAGGCGCGGCCAAGCGGGTTGACGCCGAACAGGATATTTTCGATGCAATCCAGTCCGGCGATAAATGGCCGTTCGACATCATCACCCCCCTGCGCGCCAACGGCGTTCTTGGACCGAATGAGAAACTCTGATGGGCTATAAGATTCTGATATCCGCACCGACCCTTGCCGACAAGGCCATGGCATTGCTCGATGAGAAAGGCGCGACGGTTTTCACGGTGCCCGACGGCTCACCGGATTCCATCATTTTCGACATCGTCACTCGGGAACAGGTCGACGGCATCATCGTGCGGATCGGTGAAATCGATGCCAAGGTCATCGATGCTTCCGAGAACCTCCGCGTACTGTCCAAGAACGGGATCGGCGTCGACAATGTCGATGTCGCCCATGCGACCGCCAAAGGGATTCCCGTCGTGAACGGCCGCAATTCGAATTCGCAGTCTGTCGCCGAGCATGCGCTGGGCATGATCATCGCTCAGCTCAAAGATTTTCGCCGGCTCGACACGAGCGTACGGGCAGGTAAATGGGAAAAAGCGAGCTATTATGGCACCGAGCTGCGCGGCAAGCATGTCGCGCTAATTGGTTTTGGCGGAAACGGCCGTGCCTTGGCGCGGCTCCTGATACCGTTCGATGTCACAATTTCGGCCTATGATCCCTATCTCGACGATAGCGAATTCTTTGAAGGTGTCGACCGTGCGAACGCTGTCGATGAGTTCATCAGTGAAATCGATATTCTAAGCATTCATTGTCCAAGAACATCCGAAACGAACGGCATGATCGATGCTGCCTGTTTCCAGAAAATGAAACCGACCGCCCATCTCATCAATTGCGCGCGTGGCGGTATTGTCGATGAAGACGCTCTGGTAAAAGCGCTAGAGAACAACGAAATCGCAGGTGCCGCGATAGATGTCTTCGACATTGAGGCGCCGCCGACCGATCATCCTCTTTGGCAGTTCCCGAACGTGATCCTCAGCCCGCACATTGCCGGCGTGACTCATGAGTCCTTTGAGCGGATGGGTGTGATGGCGGTCGAGAACGCCTATAAAATACTGGACGGCGAGAAGATAGATCTCGCCTGCACCGTGAATCCCGAGGCACTCTCCGACGCGTGCCGCCCGTAATCCTCAATCCCCAAAAAAGACGGAAATAATCAGAATGGATTCAATGATCGAGGCTGACCTGTCTCCAGTGGAAATCGAACGCCGTTTCGAAGAGTCGGCCGAACGCGCGACGACACCGTGTTGCGATGGTGAGATGATTTGGCGGATGTGGGGTAACGGCCCGCCATTGGTCCTCTTGCATGGTGGCTATGGGTCCTGGCGACACTGGGTCCATAATATCGAACCATTGTCCCAATCCAGGCGCCTATACGTGCCGGATATGCCGGGGTTGGGGGATTCCGCTTCCGTACCATTGCCGCATACCGCCGAAAAACTGGCCGGCATAATTTCCGCGGGGCTTGACGAAATAATTCCGGCCCCGGCTCAATTCGACCTCACAGGGTTCTCGTTCGGCGGCCTGCTCGGCGGCCATGTCGGGGCCATCCAAGGGGAGCGGATTCGCAATCTCGTCGTGATCGCGCCAGGCGGCCTCGGGATCGCCCGCACGGGCGAGCGGCCGCCATTGGCTAAAATTCGTTCCCATATGACGGATGAAGAGCTGGTTGAGGCACATCGCCACAACCTCTCCGTCATCATGTTTCATGATGCGTCGAAGATCGATGACCTGGCGCTTTATCTACAGCAGCAAACCGTCAAACGGGCACGGGTCAAAAGCCCGACCATCGCCCGGACGGACACACTCGCGCGCATACTTCCCACCATCAAGGCAAAGATGAACGCGATCTATGGTGAAATGGATGACGCGACAGGCACCGGATTGGAACGGCGCGAAGCTTTATTCCGGGAGAGTCATCCCGACATCGATTTTCGGGTTATCCCGAGTGCCGGTCACTGGGTCATGTATGAGACGGCGGACATCTTCAATGGGATGCTGCGGGAAATGATCGGCGACGCGTAGAGCTAAACTAGGCGTCGCCGATAGAGATTTACTCCGCTGCCGCGGCAAGCGTGAAGCCGTATTTTTCGGCCAAACCCAGCTCACGCAGTATGTCGAGCCCCCGCTGCAAGGCTTCGCCTTGCAAGCCCGTCAAGGGGCGCCGCAAATCACCCGCCGGTAAACCGACCGCACGCATGAGCGATTTCACCGGCACCGGATTGATTGCCGAATAAGTGAAGTGCAGCATCGGCAGCATGTGCAGCCACATATCCTTGAAACTCTCCGCATCTTCAAAGCTCTCCCAAGGCTTGGAAATCACAGCCATTTCAGCCGGAATGATATTGCCCGACATATTCGCCGTACCATGACCGCCGAGCGACATTGTCGGTACAACCAATCCCAGATTCGGTGAATCGCAGCACATCAACGACATGTCCGGATTTCCAGCAGCCAGTTTCGCTGCCTGTCCAACCCGCCCCGTGGACTCCTTGTTCACAACGATATTTGGATGTTCGGCCAAACGCAGTATGGCTTCGGCGGATAGATCCGTCGTCACCCGCGGCGGGTTGTTGTAAATGCCGACAGGAATATCGCTGGCCTCCGCCACATCGAAGAAAAACTGTTCGATATCGGCTTCCGGTGCGCAAATATAAGCCGGTGCCGCGATGATTGTACCATCCGCCCCCGCGGCGGCGGCGTGTTGCACGTAATCGATCGTGGTCTGCGTATTGTTTCCGGTGCAACCGTAGAAAAACTGCATGCCGCCGGTTTTGAACTTCATCGTCTCCTCGACGACCCGGTGCCGCTCTTCCTGGCTCAGCATCGACACTTCGCCAGTGGATCCCATGATCAATACGGCACTGGTGCCATTCGATTCTTGGAAATCCAGCAGGGTACGAAACCCACCATAATCGATCGAGCCGTCGCGATTGAAGGGCGTAATCATCGCCACGAATGAACCTGTCGGTTTTGTCATACCCATCTCCATACAAAATTTGCGTTCACATCAGACCATAACTTTTACACGGGTTCCAGCGGCGCGTGCAGCGTGGCACCGTCGATATACATCCCGCCCCGGTTTCCGATTTCGATATCGCCGTTATATTTGTCTTCAAAACTTGGTGGCAAAGGCCTGCCATCGGGCGGACATAGCCACAACCGCAGCAGATGCCGTTTCTTATCCGGAAAATCCTCGAACTCGGTGCGGTCGTGCAGTATCTGGTGATTGTGCACGAACTGCATATCACCAGGCTCAAAATCCATGAACAAGCAGAGCTCATCGGCCAACTTCTCGAACAGATCCATCGCTTCAATCTGCACATCAGTCAACGGATCCAGGTCGGAGAAACGGCGCGCGGATTCGATGTAACGGCGCACGAATTGCGTTGTTAGAAGCCCGTCATGCCAACTGAATACAGGCGCGGAATAGTAAGGATTACGCCCCGGCGGGACTTCATCGCGACGATCCGCGTCGAAAGTATCGAACAAAACGGCCGCCAGATCGGGACGCCTTTTGGCCATCTCGTTAAAAATCGTCACCGCGCTCACCAAACTGCTCAACCCGCCGGACTTCGCCTTTTGAACGCAAAGAAGTGAGACGATGTCGCACGTATCTACATGATATGTCTGGCGCGCCGTTGTCTGGTAGATCCGCGCGCTCGTATCTTGCGGGTCCCGGCCAAGGTCAATGACATGTCCCAGCAAATGGCCTTTGGCATTCTGTGGCACGGCGCTGCCGAAATAACAGCCAACGCCCCAATAGAGGATCGCTGCTTCCTCAAACGTATACCGATCCATGGGTAACCCGCGGAGCAACACGAAACCCCGACCACGCAAGACGTCGCCTCGCAGCGCGTCGAGCGTTTTCCCAAACGTGGGTAAGGCAAAATCCGCGCGGCGAATTTCAGCGATATCGAGGTTGCCGGCCTTAACCGCGTCGAGCGCAGCATCGAGCTCTTCCAACTCTTGCGTGGAAATCTGATGAATCCACGCCGTCGAATTTTCAAGGTCCCTGCCATACCATGCCGCCGGCCCGGCGATGGGACCGCCCGGCATAGCAATACCGGGATTGCCGCTCGCGGCTTCCACACGCACCTGCATTCAATTACTCTCTCGATAATGTCTTCGATTTCCGAGAATTATAGCCGCAAATCTACAAATAGCACCGGCAAGCGCTATAAATATCCTCTAAAAACCCATCAACCTGTTGATATAATACATTATTACATCAAAGAAAAACCTGGTTTTAACCAATTCCCAACGTGAGTGACGCCCATGAGCAAGCAACCAACGACAGACGCTCTACCCCATTTCCACGCTGTCGCAACGGCGGTCGCCGACGCCGACTCCCCCGATGATGTCCTCGCGGCTTTGGATACGGCCTTGGCTGCCGTATTCGGCCACAAGCTATTTACGGCACTGCTCTACCATGCGGATACGGGCGGCACGGAGCGATACTATTCCAGCAATCCCGTCGCCTACCCCGTCGGTGGCCGGAAGCCGCCCAACGAAACCGCTTGGACACAACATCTATTGGTCGAACGGGTACCGTATATTGGATATGACGCCGACGATATTCGGGAGATATTTTTCGACCACGAAATCATTATTTCGCTCGGCTGCGAATCCATCATCAATATTCCCGTCTCCCATCAGGGGGAAACTGTCGGCACATTGAACGTATTGAACGAAGCTGGCTGGTTCAGCGAGACTGACATTCCCACAGCCCTCGTCTTTGCCGGGCTTGCGGTTCCCGCTTTTCTAGAACTGGCGGGTCGGCTTAAAAATCAAGCCTGAGCATGGCCGCATCCATTCTGGAACAAACCCTTCGTCGTGACCGCTTCGTCGTAATCGGCGGCCTTGCCGCCGTCGCGGCAACATCGTGGCTGTATTTGTTCGCCGGAGCCGGCATGACGATGTCCGGTGACATGATGGCAATGCGGATGGTCTGGACGCCGGGTTACTTCCTGCTCATGTTCATCATGTGGTGGGTCATGATGGTGGCGATGATGTTACCGGCGGCAGCCCCGATGATCCTCATGTTCGCGACCGTTAACCGTAAGAACCGCGAACGCGGAGATGCCGCCGTGCCGACTGGTATCTTTGCCGCCAGCTATATCCTGACCTGGGGCGTCTTCAGTTTCCTCGCGACGATGCTGCAATGGTCCCTTGAGGCTGCCTCGCTTTTGTCACCTATGATGGAAAGCGCGAGTATTCCCTTTGGGGCGGCACTGTTGATCGGCGCGGGCATCTATCAGATGACGCCGCTAAAGTATGCCTGCCTAAGGCATTGTCGCTCACCACTCCATTACCTTGCCCACAAATGGCGGTCCGGCACCGGGGGAGCGATCCGCATGGGGCTGGAGCATGGCTCCTTTTGCCTCGGTTGCTGCTGGGTCCTGATGGGGCTGCTGTTTTATGGCGGCGTCATGAACATCGGATGGATCGCAGGGCTCACGCTCTACGTCATCGTTGAAAAGGTCGCGCCTTACGGTCACTGGATCAGCCGCTGCAGCGGTGTGATCTTGATCGCTTGGGGTGCTGCCGTTCTGCTCGCCTAGCGCCTTACGCTGCCGCTCGACCGCTCTCCTCAATCGCCATTGGACGTTCGCCAACAATTGTGACCCGGTGCATCGCACGCCGTTGGCCGTGATAATCGTTAAGAGCAAAATGCTGCGCGCACCTGTTATCCCAGAAGGCGATCGAGCCGTCCCGCCAACGAAAGCGACAGGTAAATTCCGGCTTCACCGCATGATTGCAAAGATACTCGAGTAGCGGATCGCTTTCCGCTTCCGTCCATCCTGAAAACCGAATCGTATAGGTCCGGTTGAGAAAAAGAGCCTTGCGCCCCGTCTCCGGGATAACGCGGACGACCGGGTGCTCGACGGTATCGTCGGCATCGTCCCCTGTTCGGATCTTCATCGATTTAACGCCCGGCCCGTATTTATTAACAGATGTGCCGCTATTCCCGTAAACCCGCGTCGCGCTATGGACCGCCGTCATACCATCCAGCATCTCCTTCATGCCTTCGGACAAAGTCTCGTAAGCAAGATATTGATTGGCAAACATCGTATCGCCGCCATAAGCCGGCGCATCCAGCGCATAGAGAACGGAGCCCAATGGCGGACGTTCGTAAAACGTGACGTCCGAATGCCAGAGGCCGCCGAAATTGGTGCCGGCATCATCCGCTTCCTTGATGACAGGCAACACTTCTGGATGGTCGGGCAGACCTGCAGCGAACGGGTGAATATCAAAAGCGCCAAATCGCCCGGCAAATTCCAGATGCTGTTCCGGCGTGATCGTCTGATCACGGAAAAAGATCACCAGATTCTCGTCGAAGGCCTTGCGAATTTCAGCAAAGGTTTCATTGCCCAGGGGCTGCGAAAGGTCGACGCCGCTGATCTCGGCGCCAAGCGCGCCTGCGATGGGAGAAACTTCAATATTACGATAGGTCATACGCCACGCCCTCCACTCCATTCGGTCACAAAATTTGTTTCTCAGGCTGCAACGGCCGATGCCGGAATGTAAACAAACCCGTCAAACAAACGGCGCTGCGTTCGCATAACCGCCGCTTTCTCCGCATGCCAATGCCCGTCCTCATTCCGCATCTCCGCTGCGCAAACAATCACCCCCGAAGGCTGTACAATTCTCAACTCACCATTCAGGTCCGTCGTATCGCGCGCGGCGCGATGAACCACCGTGCCCTCGATGCGGGCCGCTACGGTCATGCATAACGTGCCGGTAAGAGGCAATGCACGGTGGATGTTACCCATCGAGACCATGCGTCCGACTAGATCAGCATCATCCGCCGCCACGCGTTCTCCGGAGAGGAATTCTGCATCCATCGGCGGCGCGACAAACCCAATCATGGGAAGCGCGGGCGAGAACTTCAATCCCATCGCCGCAGCACCGGCCTTCCGGATTGCCTGCAGTTGCGCCATCAACGCTTCGTTCGCATCTAGATCCGCCGGCATTTCCCGGCCCTCAAGGCCAAGGTCCGCCGCAGCGACAAAAACACCGGGATTGGCGGCATCGACAAGCGATGCATCAATGGTACCGTAACCGTCTACGTCGAGCCTATCGATCACATTACCGGTGGGCAGCAACGTCCCCGTCCCGGCGCCGCCCGGCTGCACGAACTCCATGCGCACCGGCGATCCGGTCCCGGCGACCCCTGGCAATTCGAGCACACCATCTACGGCCGCATACCCTTCATCGACCGAGAAACGTGCGTGAATGATTTTCTTGGTGTTGGTGTTATGAACCCGAACCAAGGCTTCTTCGCCGCTGACGGTAATCACGCCCTCATCGACCGCAAAGGGTCCCATGGCCGACGACATGTTTCCGCAATTTCCAGCGTAATCGACGGCCGCGTCCCGGACGGCGACCTGCGCAAAGGTATAGTCGATATCCGCATCCGGATGCGTCGACGGTCCGACGACACATACTTTGCTCAAGGACGATATGCCGCCGCCCATGCCGTTCAACTGACGGCCATTGGGATCGGGGCTCCCGATCGCTGCCAGGAATATTGCATCCCACTGCGCACGATCCGCCGGCAAATCTTTCTCATGAAAGACGATTGCGTTACTTGTGCCGCCGCGGATGAATGCCGCCGGAATCTTGACCTGCTTCATGGGCCTCACTCAAGCTCTTCAATTGTGCGTGTCCCTAATCCTCCGCTGAAAGCCGTCCAGACGCAAGAGGAGACGCGTATCAGGCATCTTTGTCTGCCCGAAGGTTCAGCAAATTCCCGGCGAGTATTACCCCAGCGCCAATAAACACGAAGATGCTGGTAGGCTCCTGATAGAGGAGGTAGCCCAGCACGGCCGCGAACGGTAATCGCAGGAAATCGATGGGTGCAACAATGGCAGCGTCCCCCAACGCGAATGCCCTGGCGAAGCAATAGTGGCTGCTCAATCCGGCAAGCCCCGTTACTGCAATCCAAGGCCATGCATTAGCCGAAGGCATCACCCACTCCGGAACCATCAGAACAAGACTGAGCGGCAGTTGCACGAGGTTCATATAAAACAGAATCGTCAGCGGTTTGTCGCTGGACGCCATCGACCTCGTGATGACGAACATTGATGCAAAGCCTATGGCGGCACCGAGTACGACAAAGGCCGCCGGGTCGATGATGGCAATTCCCGGCCGCAAAATGATCATGATTCCGACAAAGCCCAGCAATATCGCGACAGACCGTTTCGCGGTCAGCGATTCAGATAGAAACAGGGCCGCCAAAATCGCCGTCCAGATTGGCGCCGTGAACTCGATCGCAAAGACTTCGGACAGGGGCAAATGCACCAGCCCGTAGTACCAGGCAGCCTGCGCCGCGAAATGTATAACGTTCCGGAAGCCGTGCATTCGAAGCCGACGCGTTCGATACAAATGACCGCCATACCGCGTAATCAGCAAGCAAATGATCGCCAGGCAAATTGCGTTTCGGAAGAACATGATCTCAAAGATCGACATCTCAGCCGCAAGCTCGCGTCCCGCAACCGCCATCGTGGTCAAGGATAGAATGGCCCCCATCATCCAAAGAATGGCGCCCGACATTGATTGCGAGGTTCCGATAAATTTCACGGGGCAACGAGCCTTTGCTGCATTGCCTATCCTTCGAGGTGCAGGTAGCCGTCCGCGAAGGTAACGCTATCCGCGCCGCAAAACCGCCTTTGGTGATCCAGCGCGGCCGCTAGCGCTTTCCCTCGTTCCTTGCCGAAACGGACACCGGGTTCCAACCATAGGCCCGTGACATGCAATACATTCCCGTCTTGGCGTAAATGTTTCATATCGATGCGGCCTATAAATCGGTCCCCCTCAAGCAAGGGGAAAACGTAATACCCGTAGCGCCGCTTCGCCGCAGGCACAAAAACTTCAATCCGGTAGTCGAATCCGAACAGTCGATTGGCGCGTACACGGTCTCGAATCATTGGATCAAATGGCGATAGAATTCGAAGGACCGGCAACGGGTCCGGGACTTCCTCCAACTGTTCGAAAATATCCTCGACAGCAAAAACCTCGCGCGGCTTCGATCCGTCGAGAGCTTCCACTTCGATGCGGCGTATGCCCTTGCCGACATTGCGCCGGCACCAATCCGCGGCCTGCGCGGCGCTGATCGACTCCCAAAATCCGGCAATTTCACCCGATGTGGCGAAGCCCAGCCGCGCGAACGCCGTGCGACAAGCCCATTCAATCGCGGCTTCTTCGTCGGGTTCATCCGCCAGATGACCTTCCGGAATCACGCGTTCCGTCAAATCATAGACTTTCTGAAAACCTTCACGTCGAGACACAGCCAAAACACCCGTGCGCCACAAATACTCCAGCGCCGTCTTGCTTGGGTGCCAATTCCACCAGCCAGACGCCTGCTTTGGTTCGTCACCGCCCAATTCCCGCGCCATGACAGGCCCGGACTCCGAAATTCTTTCGAGGACGGCTTCTGCTTCAGCTTCAAACCCGGGGCGGCGATATTTTTGCCAGCGCTCACGCAATCGCGCCGCCGTCTTTCGAAATCTTGGACGCCAATACGGAAAATATTGGCTCGGAATTATAGAAGCGTCATGCGTCCAGTTTTCAAACATTGACCGGTCTTTTTCGATCAATTTGGTCAATTGTTTCTGCCGATAAGTCCGATTCCGAGCATGCAGAATCATATGGTGCGCCCGGGCAACCGTATTGATGCTATCTACCTGCACGAAACCAATCTGCTCGATTCGCTCTTCCAGCTGCGTTGCCGTCAGCTTCCGATGCACGGGTTCTGACAAACCGTGCCGACTCAGAAAAAGACGGCGTGCATCGCGGTTGGATAATTGGTCAGTCATGGAATTGGGGACCGTTGATTTGCCACGGGTTTGCGGTGCAGCCTATCAGTGACGCGAGTCGGCCTCACTGACAAGAACAAAACAAGAATATATTCTAAGGCTGCGAGACTAATCGCATCAGTTCTTTAATCTCAGCCGGAGCCAACTCGTCGATTTGTCCGGCAAGTGCGATAACCTGCTCCGCATCGCTATCGGTCAACCGCACAGCCAGACAGTCGCGCACCTTGACTAGATGATCCGCATCCGTGATCGGTTCGCCGCCCCATTTTCCACGCGGACCGTCACAACGGGCTGTTACCGACGTACCATCTTTCAGTCGAACAGTGGTCTCCACATACATTTGATCGAAGCGAGCCGGGATATCAGCCCGCATATCGACTCTGATACGGCCCAACACGGCCTCCATATCCGCGGCGAAGCGCCGTTCATCTTCAAAGGTCGACATCTTCACCTTGCCGTCAAGCAAGGCCGACGCCGTCACATATTGCCAGCTGAATTTACCCGCCAAGCCCGTTACCGGTTGCGGCCTGTCGATATAAAACATCTGTGGGGCCACAATTTCGACGGCCTCGATTTCCGCCGGATCGTCAATTTGACCATGCAACTCAAGCGCGGCCGTAATCGCAAAGTGCGTTCCATACTGGCTTGGAAACATCTTGATCGCGTAACCGGGTTCGACGACCCGAAACGGCGGTCCGTAATTCAGCAATTCCTCAAGCACAAATCCGTCGTCGAAGAGGCCATCAACATAGCCTTGATGGGCTTCGAATATATCCGGATTGCCCGTAAATCCACGCGCCGCGAGCATCGCAGCATCGAGCCCCGCCGAGACGGCAACCCCGCAGTTCGTCGATTTGGTCATCGTCCCCGCATTCGCAAGCAGTCCACCGGTCCGGGAGGCGGCAATTCCCAATGCGTTCCGAAGTCTTGTCACATCGAGCTCCAGCATATGCGCGGCCGCGACGGCAGCCCCCATCGGGCCCACCTGGCTCGGCGGATGAAAGCGGGCCTGACGCGCCTCGAACTGATGCGATGCCTGGCGTATCCATCCCTGCATTTCGATCCCTTTGACCAACGCGGTCAGCACGGCTTGTCCGCCCAACTCCCGCGCTTCGGCGATAGCGAATGCCGCGGGAAGTGTTGTTGAGAGCTGATGATTTGCCGGATTCCACATCGGTTCGAAATCGAGCACGTGCATGCTGACCCCATTTATGTAAGCGGCACTCACGGCAGATGTGCGAAATCCGAACCCGATTGCAGAAGCAGCCTCGACACCACCCATCTCGCGCAAATGCGCGGCGAGTATGCCGGGCGCGGCTTCTTGCTTCGAACCTGCGACGGCAACCGCCAGTCCATCAAGGACAAGCCTGCGCGCTGCAACCCTTGCGGGGTCCGAAATCTCATCGTACCCCATTTTGGTGATGCGATTGCAGAGTTCTTTTGTTATTTCCATTAGTGTCTCCAACGGAACTGATGTGTATGGACACAATATAAGACAGCTCAGAAGCCGGGCGTTCGAAATTTATTCCCAATTTGGGAAAAATGCCCGTGAATGACCCAACGACCGCTGATGCGGCTATTGTCGATACTACAATAGGCACTACAGGATTAAGCTGCTTACCAAAGTTGTGACGAATAATAGAATTGCCTAAGGAACAGAGAATAATCTACAATGTGTTGAACTAAATATTTTTAAGGTACCCAAGGTCGCAAACCATACACCGAATGTAAAAGTGGACTGGTAACTGTTAGTGATTTCGGTGTTACAGTACAGAAATTGATTTCCGTAAATATTATTCCCGAACCGATATTATTTTAAGCGTCTAGTAAGGAACATAAAATTGCATAAGCCTCTTGAAACAATGTCGGAAACAGTGGGTTTCGACGAGCAAACGAGATCACTTTTTTCCATCGAAGCTTTCAAAGACCGGGAAAAAGGGACCGTATTGCAGCATCTTCATACATATTGGGTTACATTACCCCGCGGACCGTTTGGGCTGCCGCA
>JAJFJB010000413.1 GCA_021774435.1 Alphaproteobacteria bacterium | reverse complement strand
CCGACCAGGCCCGTCTCGATGCGCAGGCTCGCGAGTCCACCCGGCAAGTCGAAGCGTTTTCCAAACTCAAGGTTCGCCAGAACCGGGCGGTGAAAACGATCGAAAAGGCGGTGACCCGTCTCACCGAGATGAAAAACATATTGCTTGAAGCACGGGAACTGATCATTAACGCGCAAGAAGTCGGCACGAGCGCTGAGGCACAGCGCGATTTGGCGAACAGTTTCGATCAGAAAATCGGCAAGCTGAACTTGCGCGCAAAAGGGGCGGGTAATCTTGGCGTGAATTTGATTGGTGCCAGCATCAGGGATATTTTCGACGCCAACGATCTCGAGGTGCAAATCCGACCTGGCTCTCTGGTAACCACCACCTACGCTGGCAAATTTCTCGGGGCCGATTATGTGATTACGGACGGGGGTGGCGATACATTCCTGCCGAATATCTTCGGATCCTCTCTCGTCCAGTTTCCCAATACGGATCCGAATGACACAGGCACGCTGCTGCAAGATGACGATACGGTCGTGTTCGATCACGACACCGGCGCCTTGTCGATTACGCGTTCCGGGGCCGGGTCTCCGATCCTGACCGGAACGCTTGAGCGCAAAGGCATCGGCGTTCTGCATTCCTATTTCTACGGAAATTTTCAAGACCCGACATTGCGCGACAAGGCGCTGGAGGAGACCGACGCTGCTCTATCGACATTGCGCGTCCAGATATCGCTGTTTGAAAGCAAACTGACTCGAGCGGAAGTCGCGGTCGAATTTAGCCAAAATCAAATCAATGATAACCGCGATGTCGCGGCGGGCATACAGGCGGAGAAGGAAGGGGCGGAACGGCGTTTTCTCCTCGAAGAGCAAAAACGTCAACTCCTCTTCGAAAGTGCCCTGCAATCCGCGCTGTCCTATAACAGCCAGGGGCTGGGTGTTTTGCTGCAGGACGCAGCATCATTTGGACTGGACGTCTAGATCTGCCGCCGCGCAATTAGGGGGCAAATTCGCCGGAACTGATATTAGTTGACGGTCGTAAAACTTCTAACCCGCAAGACGTGCTTCGATAGCATCCCAAATATCGGCTTCAAGACAGACATCGTCGAAGCGATTCACTTCCTGCAGTCCGGTGGGTGACGTCACATTGATCTCGGTCAGATAATCGCCAATCACGTCGATGCCGACAAAGATCAAACCCAGCCTTTTCAGGTCCGGTCCGATGGTTTCGCAGATTTCTTCTTCTCGTGGTGTCAGGGTCGTCGGCTTTGGTGTGCCGCCGACATGCATGTTGGAGCGGGCCTCACCTTCTGGCGGCACACGGTTGGTCGCGCCTACGGCTTTGCCGTCGACCAGGATGATGCGCTTGTCGCCGGCGCGCACGTCCGGCAGATAGCGCTGGACGATAATCGGCTCCCGGTAAAGTTCGGTAAACAATTCAAGCAGTGCGCTTAAGTTTTCGTCGCCGGGCTGGATGTGAAAGACACCGGCGCCGCCATTGCCATAGAGTGGTTTCACGATGATGTCTTTGTGCTCGGCGCGGAATTCGAGAATCTCTTCGCGGCTCGACGTGATCAAGGTGGGTGGCATCAGTTCTGGAAAGCGCGTTACGAAAATCTTTTCGGGCGCGTTGCGGACATGTGCCGGATCGTTGACGACGAGCGTCTTGGGGTGAATGTGTTCGAGGATATGCGTTGCGGTGATATAGGACATGTCGAATGGCGGGTCTTGCCGCATCAAAATTACATCCATTTCCGAAAGATCAAGCGACTCCATTGCGCCGACCTCGAAGTGGTTTCCGTGTTCACGTTTAACTTTCAATGCCTGTGACCGGGCAGACACTTTTCCGTCACGGAAAGTCAGAGCGCTCGGCAGATAGTAGTGCAAATCGTAGCCGCGCCGCTGCGCCTCGAGTGCGAGCACGAAAGAGCTGTCTCCCTCGATATCGATTGAGTCGATGGGATCCATCTGGATAGCGACGTTTAGACTCATGGCCTCGGTTCCTGTCTCAGTCTGTTTTGGCGACTATACTAGCCAACCCGCATCCGGCCCAGCCCACGCTCTATAAGGCCAGCGTTCAAACCATCGGCGATAGGTTGCCGTCCACGTTGATCGCGGTGCCCGTGATATAGGAGCCGGCATTGGACGCCAAAAATGTTGCGATGTTTGCGAACTCTGCAGCCGTGCCCATACGGCCCATCGGAATAGCTTCGCCGGCTTCCGCGATGTAATCTTCAAGGCTGACATTTGTGTCCGCGTCGGCATGTCGCCGCGCGATCTGATCGCTGACGATGCGGCCTACGAGCAACGCGTTCACCAGAACATTGTGCGGCGCGCCTTCACCGGCTAGGACCTTGGTCAAGGCCATACCGGCGGCGCGCGACACGGCGGTCGGTGCGCCCCCTGCCGGCGGCGCTTTCGCCCCCACATTCAGCACATTAATGATGCGGCCCCAACGGCGCTCGATCATACCGGGGAAGGCCAGACGTGTCAGTCGGATCGCGCCGAACAGCTTCAGTTCCAAATCGCTCTGCCACATCTCGTCAGTGATTTCCAAGAATGGCTTGCGTTGAGACGAGCCGGCATTGTTCACGATCACATCGACAGCTCCCAACGACTTGGTTACCGCGTCGAACATCGGTCCGATAGCGGCGGCGTCGCTCATATCGCATACAAACCCATCGACTTTGCCCGAAGCGTTTTTCGAAATATTCGATTTCGCCTCATCGAGCACGTCGGCACGACGCGCGACCATGCCGACATTGGCGCCCGAGCGCGCATACTCTTCTGCGATAGCCAGGCCTAGACCCATGCTGCCACCAGTTACAATTGCCGTTCGGCCATCCATTCTGCAATCCATAACCCGATCCTCTCGTAAAGAAGGCCCCGCCGAAGCGGGGCCCCAAATCATTCGTAGTTGTTCAACTTAACAGCCTGCGACACACTTCCCGCTGCCATCGAATTCCATCGTCTTGCCGCTTAATGGAACATGTACAGGCACATTGCTGGCCTTGATGAATTTTTCAGTCCGGGTGCCGGCGCGCACTTTTCCGCCGTTTGTCGCTTCCTCATTGGCGTGCGAGGCGATTACGGCGTTTGGTTTGACCAACGAATTGATGACGTAGGCTGCTTCGGCCGGGCCGGTCGTGAAAGTGTCGCCGATATTCATCACGGCGAGGTTAGCCTTGTAATGGCCCCGAACGACCAAGTCCTGCTCGGCGGTAATGCCGGTGTCGCCGGACAAGTAGGCAACAAGTCCATTCGTGAATTTGAGGACATAACCGGTCGGCGGCCCGACATAGGCTGTGAGCCCCGATGCCTTCAGATCCTTGCCGAGATCGCCGCCGATGAACCCTGGCGAGAGGCCATTGCTATGAGCGGCCGGGACTGTCGTGATACCCACGCCGCCGACGGTTTTCATGGAGCCGAAGCGCGCCAGCATCGAGTCCTTGGGATTGCCGCCGAGGCTTTTCAGCTTTCCGGCGAGCACGCGCGGTATTTCGCTGCCTGTTACGATTTTTGCTGTTTTGCCGAAGGCAATGTTGACGCTGTTCGAATTCGGTGTCGCGGAGACTTCAAACTTGGGTTTCGAACATGTACCGACGTTGACGGCCTTTATATGTTTATCACCGAGATGGTCGCCATGCACATGGCTCACCAGCACGATATCGATCTTGCCCAGTCTCGGGTCGTTGGCGCCGGCGACCGTGCGGCCGGCATCATAAAGCACGCGGGTGCCGTTTGGATCTTCGAAGATCAAGGCCCTGTCGAGGCGGCAGAATTCGCCATCCTGACTGCCAAGTGGCGTGACCTTAACGTTTGCGGCGAGGGCTGATTGGCCCGCCGCCGACGTTAGACCGAAGGCCAAAGCCGCTATCGTTAGAAAGGTTCCTCTCATTTCAGCATCTCCCTGTTCCGGTTTTGTTGACCGATATATGTTCTGTATTTTACTTTGACCGAAATCCTACACCAAAACCAACGCAAAACTGTGTGAACTAGAAATTTCACATAGCATGCTTGGAAAAAGAGGCAAGCGCCACTAGTTCAATTCGCCGCGTAACTTCTGCAGCAATGAAACCGCTTCATGGAGCGCCTGCGGGCGCGTTTCCCGTTCCATAAACTGTTCGATTGACTGAATTGCCGCCTGCAGTCGTCCGGCTTGCGCATTCAGCAGCCCAGCTTCCCACCATAGTAAGGACTGTTCGGGCGCAATTTTGAGCATACGCGCGATAACGGCTTCAGCGCCTATGGCGTCTTTTTGTTGAATCAGCCGTAGTTTTATATTGTTTTGCAATCGGAGCAGAATGTCGCGGTCCGAAACTTCCGCATAATGTTCGGGCCGCAATTCGGCGTCATTCCCCGACATTGCTTTAAGCAGATCCCGCAATTCATGGGGCGCGCGCGTAATTCCGGAGTGAAAGGGGTCAAGAACCAAGCGGTTGGCGCCGTCGCCGAGGCGAAGAAGAAAATGACCGGGAAAAGCGAGGCCCGTGATTGCCCAACCCTGGCTGCGCGCTGTGTGGATGTACAGAATACCCAGTGCGACCGGCAGACCTTTCCGACGATCGATAACGCGAATGAGGTTCGCGTTTTGGAGATCGTCATAGTTCAGCTGATCGCCCACATAGCCATGCTTGTCGACCAGCACATTATTGAGGGCCGCGAGCTGATCATCCGGGTTGGCGGCGCCGTTAACCAACTGGCTCACGTCGCTGCCAAGTTCGTCGAGATGGTTGCGGTACCTGTCCAACGGAACCTGGGGACGGTCGAAAGATGCAAGTGCCAGCGCTGCTTCTCCCAGATCGAACGGGTCATTTGGCGCGCTGCCAATCTGGCTTAGCAGGCGTGTCGTTTCTTTGTCGGCAGCCATGATGCCCGTGCCTAGCTGGTCGTGGATTCTTTTACGCGGACATGGCTAATCACGCGGCGCACATATTCAATGCTCCGGGCGTGATTGCGCACGAGGGCAAGCTCTTCATTGCTCTGCGCAATTCCCATCAGGTAGACGGTGCCGTTGACGGTATCGATTGCATAATTGATTGCTTTGATATTTCCGTCGAAGGTGATTTTGAGCCGAAGCTGCGCGTTTACCCATTTGTCGCGCGCAAGGTCTAGAACGCCGCTATCGTCGCTGACCGAAATTTCATTGATTACCGATGTTACGCCGTCGACGCTCCAGGCGTGTCGCACGGCGGCAACGCGGTCGTCTGGTTTGGGGACGGTTCCGGTCAGCAAGACACGGCCTTCATGGACTTTGACGGCGACAAGTTTGAAAGCGACGTCGTTTTCCAAGTAAGCGTGGGTGATTTTACCATGTATAACGGTGTCATCAACGGCACCACCAAACCCACGTTCCTGCATCGCCGCGGTGCCGGCCGTCGCGCCGGCGCCCACCGCGACGCCGACACACCCGGAAAGACTTATTACCAGCACCAATGCCGCAGTGCGGGGCGCCCAACGTCGCCATGGTCCAACCCGGAACCCGTCAGTGTCGTGTTGCACTTTCATGACCCTCTTCTACCTAGTCCGCTTCCGGTCGCCAAGCGTCAATTACGCGAGCCGGCAGACGCCAGGGGACGATGGCAATGACGTCGAAACGGATAGAAAGGGATGAAAGATCGGGGCGGCTGGCAATGAGCCACTGCACCGCGCGCTGCAGCCGTTTACGTTGACGGGGTGAAATGGAGCCGAGTGCCTTCGCCTTGTCTGACCGAGCTTTGACTTCAATAATGGCAAGCGTTTTTCCTCGGCGGGCGACGATATCGATTTCTCCAACCGGCGTTCTGAGCCGCTGTGACACGATCCGGTACCCGAGACAAATTAGCCAAAACACACAGATGCGTTCTGCGGTCCGTCCGCGCTGCCACGCTCTCTTCCGCTTGGCGGATGGCGCCATCGATCATTCCTCGCCATCGATTTCAAGAGCACGGGCATAGACTTCGCGGCGCGGCCTGTTGGCCGCGGTACTGACTGTCGCGGCGGCATCGCGGACGCTCATGCTAACAAGTGCCTGCCGCAAAAGACTATCGATGTCCTCCGGCGCAGTCTCGATTTCGGCCGGCGGCGCGATAACGATGACGATTTCACCCTTGGGGTTGCCGGTTTCTTCATAATGGGCGGCGAGTTTGTCAAGCGCTCCGCGGCGGAATTCTTCGTAACGCTTTGTCAGCTCGCGTGCGATTACGGCCTGCCGGGGCCCTAATACATTGCTCATGTCGGAGAGACACGCGACGAGCCTGTGTGGTGATTCGAAAAACACCAATGTCGTCGATATCGATGTGAGCGTCTGCAAAATACCGCGCCGTTGCGCCGCTCGCGCGGGTAAGAACCCGGCAAACAGAAACTGATCCGTCGGTAAGCCCGCAGCCGCCAAGGCGGTCAAAGGGGCGCTCGCGCCCGGGATTGGTGTCACGGGAACATCATTTTTGATCGCATCGCGGACAAGCTTAAATCCGGGGTCCGATATCAGCGGCGTCCCCGCGTCACTGACCAGCGCGACGATCTCGCCCTTTTGCAGCCGTTGCAACAAGATCGGTCGCATTTTTGCCGCATTGTGCTCGTGATATGGAAGTGTTGCGGTTGGTATTTCGTGGGCGGATAGAAGTTTCGCGGTGACCCGTGTATCTTCGCACGCGATAACATCGGCGGCGGCAAGCGTGTCAATCGCGCGCAACGTGATATCACGAAGGTTGCCGATGGGCGTTGCGACAATGTATAGGCCCGGCGTCGGTTTACTTATTTTCAATGGCTCACTAGTGTCCTGCGTCATGCACTCAAACCTGTCAGCGAGGCCCGAGGCGGTGATGAATAACAGGTTTTCACACTGTCGGGTGGATTCCTTCCAACCGTCAGTATTGCCGCGATTTTTTAAGGTCGCCGCGATCTTTTTGTTTTGCATCGCTGGCTGTGTTCAAAACACGGTAAGAGAACAACCTGAATTCCGCAAATTCGAACCGAAAGCGCAAGTACCGAAAACTGAACCTGCTGCCTCCAAACCAGCAGTTGAAGCGGCCAAATCTACCCCGGCAAAACCGGCTGGGGCTCCTGCTGCGCTCTCAACACAGGATCCGATCTCGCCAACCCGGCCATTACCGCCGCAGGAAGCCAGGGTTGCGCTTTTGTTGCCGCTTAGCGGGCCGAGTGCGCCATTAGGCGAGGCGATGCTGGACGCCGCGCAGCTTTCGATGTTCGAGCTGGCCAACAAGAATTTTACGCTGATGCCGTTTGATACAGGCGGTACCGCGGCGGGTGCGGAAAGGGCGGCCGCGGAAGCGATAAAGAAGCGCGCCCAGTTAATTCTAGGGCCATTGCATGCAAAGGCGGTGAATGCGGCCGCGCCGATTGCCCGTCAGGTTGGCCTTCCCATTGTCGCGTTTTCGAATTCGCGTGAGGTTGCAGGCAACGGCGTTTTCATACTCGGCTTCGTCCCGCGCCAGCAGGTCAGAGCCGTCGTTGGATATGCGCTCACGGAGGGTTTGTCCCGACTTGCCATACTGGCGCCTAGCGACGATTACGGAAAAGCTGTCGTTGAGGCCGCCCAGGGCGTTACGCAAAGGGCGGGCGGCGAGATCGTGCGGACGATGTATTACGATCCGGCCGCTCCGGATCTGACCGGCGAAGTTAAGGCGTTCGCCAACTACACCACCCGGCATCAAGCCTTGTTGGCGCAACGCAAGGCGCTGACGGAAAAAGGCGACGAAGTCGCCATTCAGGCGCTGCGCCGGCTTGAGAAGCTGGATACGATCGGGGCATTGCCTTATGACGCGGTGCTCATTCCCGAAGGAGGTGAACGGCTTCGCACCTTGTCTTCATTGCTGTCCTACTACGATGTCGATCAGCCGGCCGTTCGGCTCCTCGGGCTGCGGTCATGGGATTTGATTCCGAACCTTGGCTCTGAGCCGGCATTGATCGGCGCGTGGTTTGCCGGATCGCCTACCGAAGAACGCGAACGGTTTGGCGAACGGTTCCGCAAGGCGTTCGGTCGTCCCCCGCCGCGGTTGGCGACATTGGCTTATGATGCGACCGCGCTAGCCGTTGTTTTGGCCCAAAGTGAAAACGGCCCGGATTATTCGTTGACGGCGCTCACCGATGAAAATGGATTTCTCGGTGTGGACGGCATCTTCCGCCTTATGCCCGAGGGTATTGCGGAACGCGCGTTCACGATTCATGAAGTGACGCGAAAGGGCGTGTCAGAGCGTCGGTCTGCACCGCAAAATTTCGCCGAAGTGACGAATTAGTGGATTTAATTCACTAATTTAAAAGATGTGCGATAACAGCGTCGAGGCGCATTCGTCCTGCTGGTGTTGTTTTAATCCTGTCCGCGGACCGCACGATGTAATCGTTATCAATCAGGGAAACCAGCCGGGACCGATCAAACAAGGAGTCGAAACTCTCGCCGCATATTGACCGAATGCGAGATTCCGAAATTCCTTCGGCTAGGCGCAAACCCATCAACACGGCTTCCGCGATTTGCGTTTCTGTTGATAAATTCTCCCCAGGCTCGGTACCTACACCGCAAGCTTCGACTTGTGCCAGCCAAGCCTCCGGACTGCGTATTCGTTGCGTCGCTGTTTTATTCCCTGCGTGCGTGAGACGTCCGTGCGCACCTGGTCCGATACCCGCGTAGTCTTCGTAGCGCCAATACATCAGATTATGACGGCTTTCCGCACCGGGAGCGGCATGGTTCGATATTTCATAGGCTGGCATTCCCGTATCTTCCAGGATTTGCTGCGTGACGTCATACAAATCGGCGGCGGCGTCTTCAGCCAGTGGGCTCAGCTTGCCGCGCCGCCAAAGCGCGTGAAACGGCGTGCCCTGTTCCAGTGTGAGCTGATATACGGACAAATGATCGCCAGCGTATGACAAGGCGCGTTGCAGCTCTTCCTCCCAATCCACGATCCTTTGGTCCGGGCGGCCATAGATAAGATCGAACGTAAAGCGATCGAATAGGCGAGCCGCCTCCGCGACGGCAGCCAGAGCTTCCTTCACGCTGTGGCCTCGTCCGAGGAAAGAAAGCGCCTCGTCGTCAAGAGCTTGCACGCCAAGCGAGACCCGGTTGACGCCCGCGCTGCGAATATCAGAAAGTCTTTGCCGCTCGACGGATGTCGGGTTGGCCTCAAGAGTAATTTCTACGTCGTGCGCAACCGACCAGATAGCGGCAATCTTATCGAGCAAGGCCGCCACCGTGGATGGCGCCATGAGGGAGGGCGTTCCACCACCGAAAAACACGCTGGCGATTTCCCGCCCGCGGGTTTGTTCGGCAATACCCTCGAGTTCGCGCAGCAAGGCCGCGCACCAGCGCGCCTCGTCAATATTTTCCCGGACATGGCTATTGAAGTCGCAATAGGGACATTTCGACAAACAGAATGGCCAGTGAATATACAGGGCAAACGCGGTCGGGGTTGTTGCCTGGGTCGGTGCCATTGGCCTAGGTCTTGGAAAAACAGCTAGCAACGAGTTGCCGGAACGCATCCGCGCGGTGGCTGATTTTATGCTTGTGATCTGGCGCCATCTCGCCAAACGTTTCGTCGTAACCTGTCGGCAGGAACATGGGGTCATAGCCGAATCCGCGGCCGCCTCGCGGTGGCCAGACCAGTGCTCCGGCGACGGTCCCTTCAAAAACTTCTATATGATCGTCGGGCCAAGCCAGTGCCAAGGCGCATACAAATGTGGCGTTGCGATCTGATTTTCCGGTGAGTTCGTTCTCAATTCGCTGCATGGCATGCTGAAAGTCTTTTTCGGGGCCGGCCCAGCGGGCGGAATAGATGCCGGGTTCGCCATTGAGAGCCGTTACGGCGAGGCCGGAATCGTCTGACAGGGCTGGCAAGTTTGCCTGTTCGGCTGCTGCTTTCGCCTTGATTATCGCATTTGCCTGGAAGGTCAGACCGTCTTCGATAGGCTCCGGCAGTCCAAGTTCCGCTGCGGAAACCAACGCAATGCCGAACGGGCTTAACAAGTCGGCAATTTCCCGAACTTTGCCCGGGTTGTGACTTGCGACGACCAGTCGGTCTTCCTTGAATTGACGCGTCATCCTGCTCTTCTTCCGCCCGCGAAGGCCTATAAGCCCAAGGCCGCATTCTGCAGAACGCCCAGTTCATCGACGCCTTTTTTCGCCAATTCCATCAGGGCAAAAAATTCATCATGGGAAAACGGGTCCCCTTCGGCGGTTCCCTGAACTTCGACGATGCCGCCCGAGCCGGTGAAAACGAAGTTGGCATCGGCTTGGGCCGTCGAATCTTCCGCATAGTCAAGGTCGAGCACGGCATCGCCCTCCCACAAGCCACAGGAAATTGCGGCAACAGAATTGGAAAACGGAATTTCCTTGATCGCATCGATCGAAAGCATGTGCTGGAAAGCAAGGTGCAGTGCGACATAGCCGCCCGTAATCGAAGCGGTGCGCGTGCCGCCATCGGCTTGCAGCACGTCGCAATCGATCCGGATTTGCCGCTCGCCAAATCCGTCGAGGCGCGTAATCGCGCGAAGACTACGCCCGATCAGACGCTGTATCTCCTGGGTGCGGCCGGATTCCGCCGCGCGGCGTCGGCTTATCCGGGTCTCGGTCGAGCGTGGCAGCATACCGTACTCCGCCGTAACCCAGCCCCGTCCCGTATTTCTGAGAAACGGCGGTACGCTGTCTTCGATGCTGGCGGTGCACAAAACGTGAGTTTCGCCGAATTTCGCCAAACACGAGCCTTCCGCATACTTCGAAACGTCGGTTTCAAGACTGACGTCGCGCAATGCGTCTAGCGCGCGGCCCGATGGTCGCTTCATGATGTGTTTCCTCATTCATATGGATTGGCGCGGACGCTAGTCGTTGTTGGTGCTGCTGTCCAGCGGATCGTCTTATCCTTCTGAATGGGCTAACATCAGGAGCAGCGATCAAATTAGAGTGGCGAGCATGCCGATATTACAGCGTGACGGCGCGGAAATTCATTACGAGGAATACGGGTTACGCGATCTGATTTTGTTGTTTGCCCCCGGCGACGATACGCCGCATCCAGCCGTGGTCGGGCAAGAGCTTGCGGCGATATTGCCGGGAGCGGAATGTCTGAACGATTGGAAGAGTCCCGCGCATATCGATACCCAGCGCGAGCAGGTTGTCGCGTTCCTCAAGCGGCATGCGCCGTGAAATTACGGCAGCGCGCACTCATTGACGCTTTGCAGGGGCGTTACTACATTCCGCAGCACTATGGCTCCGGATTTAAATGAACGCTCCAGAGAGGTCCTGCGGCTTGTCGTAGAGGCCTATGTCGAGACCGGCGAACCGATCGGGTCGCGATCGCTGTCGCGTAAGCTCGGCATGGCGCTGTCGCCGGCGACGATCCGCAATGTCATGGCGGATCTTGAAGAGAGCGGGTTGCTTTACGCGCCGCATACATCCGCGGGGCGGATGCCGACGGATGCGGGATTGCAACTATTCGTCGATGGAATTCTTGAAATCGGCAATCTGACGGAAACCGACCGCAAGAATATCGAAGCGCAATGCGCTGCCACGGGCCGCACCTTAAACCAGGTTTTGGAAGAGACTTCGTCGCTGCTGTCAGGCTTGTCTCATTGTGCTGGTCTTGTCGTTGCGCCGAAGCGTGATGCTCCGTTGAAGCACATCGAATTTGTCAATTTGGGGCCGGGCCGCGCGCTTGTGGTCATTGTCAGCCAGGATGGCCTTGTCGAAAATCGCGTCATTGATTTACCGCTGGGAATGCCCGCGTCGAGTTTGATTGAGGCCAGTAATTTTTTCTCGGCCCATGTCGCTGGGCGCACGCTACCGGAGGCACAAGAACGGGTGCGCCAGGAAATTGAGGCAGAACGCGCAGAATTGGATGCGCTGAGCCGAAGCGTTGTCGAAGCTGGGCTGGCAACTTGGTCTAATGGCAGTGTGGGCCAAGACGTCTTAATCGTTCGCGGCCAGGCCAATCTTCTCGACGATGTCACGGGTATGGCGGACCTTGAGCGGATCCGCTCCTTATTCCAGAAACTGGAAACAAACGAGGCTTTATTGCGCCTGATACAGGCAACCGACGGTGCGGAAGGCGTTCAAATATTTATTGGCGCTGAGAATGAGTTGTTTTCACTGGCGGGCTGCTCGGTGATCATCGCGCCCTTCTCCAACAGCGACCAAGAGATCGTCGGCGCAATTGGTGTTGTTGGTCCCGCTCGAATGAACTATGGACGCATTATTCCGATGGTGGACTACACGGCAAAGATTGTCGGTAGCGTGATCGGCTGAACCTTGAGGAAAAAGGAATGATGGAACAAGAACGGCCCGAAGCCGAAGAAGAGTCGGAAATCGAGGAAGAAACCGTTGAATCGGCTGGTGCCGAGGTGGCGGAAAAGGACGTGACTCCCGAGACGCGGATCGCAGAATTAGAAGCCGAACTGGCAGCCACAAACGACCGGATGCTGCGCCTTATGGCGGAAACGGAAAATATCCGTCGGCGTACGGAGCGAGAACGCGAAGATACGCTGCGTTATGCCGCAAGTGGCTTGGCGAAGGATCTTCTTAATGTCGCCGATAATCTGTATCGCGCTCTGGCGGCGGTGCCGGATGAGCTGCGGGAAAGTGATGAAATTGTCAAAAATTTCGTCGTTGGGGTCGAAATGACCGAAAAAGAGCTGTTGGCTGGGTTTGAAAAGCATTCGATCCAACAAATATTGCCACTTGGCGAAAAGTTCGACTATGAGAAACATCAGGCGATGTTCGAACTCGAAAATACCGGTCAGCCGGCAGGAACGGTTGTCGAGCTCATGCAACCGGGATATATCATGCACGACCGGCTGCTTCGGCCAGCGATGGTTGGCGTCGCCAAAGGTCAGCCGGACGAGTCCCCAGATGATGTAGAGCACGTTGACACGACAGCCTGATTGGAACTGAATTCCCAAAAAGACCGCCGAAGTGGGTTTGACGCCGTTTTTCCCGCGAATTCAGGGTCATTAAGATTAAATTTATGTAGTTCTGTGGCTTGTAGCCCTTTTGCGCCGTTCCCATATGAGCGTCTGTCGATAAAATTTATGTGAACCAAAGCAAAAGGGCATTTGCCGAGGCTGCACGGCAGGTTGGCAAAGGCTGCTTCAAGAAGAGGGTAAATTGTTATGAGCAAAGTCATCGGCATTGATTTAGGAACGACCAATTCCTGCGTCGCCGTTATGGAAGGAACCAGCCCAAAAGTTATCGAAAGCGCCGAGGGTCATCGTACGACGCCCTCAATGGTCGCATTCGCGGATGGCGATGAGCGCCTCGTTGGCCATTCTGCCAAGCGTCAGGCTGTTACCAACCCCACCAATACGTTCTTTTCGATCAAGCGGCTGATCGGCCGGCGTGACGGCGATGCCGAGGTTGAGAAGGATAAGGCCCTTGTGCCCTATAATATTATCGCAGGCGACAATGGTGATGCATGGGTTGAAGGTGGCGATGGCAAATCCTATGCGCCTAGCCAGATTAGTGGCTTTATTCTGCAGAAGATGAAGGAAACCGCTGAGGCCTATTTGGGCGATACCGTTACGCAAGCGGTCATTACCGTCCCGGCTTATTTCAACGATTCTCAACGGCAGGCGACCAAGGATGCCGGCAAGATCGCGGGCCTTGAGGTTTTGCGAATTATTAACGAACCAACCGCGGCCGCCCTTGCTTATGGGCTAGAGAAGAAGGCCGCAGGAACGATAGCGGTTTACGATCTTGGCGGCGGCACGTTCGACGTTTCGGTCCTCGAAATTGGCGATGGTGTCTTCGAAGTGAAGTCCACGAACGGCGACACATTCCTGGGCGGTGAAGATTTCGACCAGCGGATCATCGAATATCTCTGTGACGAGTTTAAACGCGAGCAAGGCATTGATCTGCGCGGCGACCAACTCGCGCTGCAACGCCTCAAGGAAGAGGCCGAGAAAGCCAAAATCGAACTTTCCAGTTCGATGTCCACGGAAATCAATCTACCGTTCATTACCGCGGATCAGTCGGGTCCGAAACACTTGAATATGAAGTTAACGCGCGCCAAGCTCGAAGCGCTGGTTGATGATCTGGTGCAGCGGACCGTTGATCCTTGCGCGAAAGCTCTCAAGGATGCGTCTTTGAAGGCGAGTGAGATCGATGAAGTGATCCTCGTCGGCGGCATGACGCGGATGCCGAAGATCATCGAAACCGTTAAAGAATTCTTCGGCCGTGACCCGCATCGCGGAGTCAACCCAGATGAGGTCGTGGCGATTGGCGCGGCCATTCAGGCTGGTGTGCTGCAGGGCGACGTCAAAGACGTTCTGTTGCTTGACGTAACGCCGCTCTCCCTTGGTATCGAGACGCTGGGTGGTGTTTTCACCCGGTTGATCGATCGGAACACGACGATCCCGACGAAGAAAAGCCAGGTCTTTTCGACAGCGGAAGACAATCAAACAGCGGTTACGATCCGTGTCTTCCAGGGCGAACGGGAAATGGCGGCAGACAACAAAGTCTTGGGCCAGTTCGACCTCGTCGGTATTCCGTCTGCACCGCGTGGCCTACCGCAGATCGATGTCACTTTCGACATCGATGCGAATGGTATTGTCAATGTTTCTGCCAAAGATAAGGGTACGGGCAAAGAACAACAGATCCGCATCCAGGCGTCGGGCGGCCTTAGTGACGACGACATCGACCAGATGGTCAAAGATGCCGAATCGCACGCCTCGGAAGACAAGAAGCGCAGAGAGTTGATTGAATTGCGCAATGGCGCGGATAGTCTGATTTATTCGACGGAAAAGAATATCGCGGAACATGGCGATAAGATTTCCGAGGAAGACAAGACACAGATCGAGGCCGATGTCGCTGCTTTGAAGGAGGCAGCTGAGGGCGAGGATGTCGAAGCCATCAAGGCGAAAACCGAAGCATTGTCGCAATCGTCGATGAAGCTTGGTGAAGCCATCTATAAGGCAAGTCAGGAGGAAGGTGCGGAAGCGCCCGCGGCCGAAGAGGCACCTGCTGACGAGAATGTTGTCGATGCCGATTTCGAGGAAGTCGATGACGACGGCAAAGACAAATCGGCCTAATCAGGCTGCTGTTTGGCAGGGCGGCGCGGTTAACAATACGGAGACCGCGCCGTTTTTGCGGCATTACAGTGGCTTGGGCCGGACGGTGGTGGGACCCGTTCGGCCTGTTCGCTAGGGGTGGGGATGGCCAAAGATCTTTATGAAATACTCGGCGCGGAGCGGAGTGCCAGTCCGGATGACCTGAAGAAGGCATTCCGCAATTTGGCGAAGGAACATCATCCTGATCGCAATCCGGGGGACGATGAAGCCGAGCACAAATTCAAGGAAATAAATCTCGCTTACGAGATTTTGAAGGATCCGGAAAAACGGGCAGCCTATGACCGCTACGGGCATGCCGCGTTTGATAATTCGGGTGGGCCCGGCGGCGCGGGCGGCTTTGACTTCGGTTCAGGTTCCGGATTTGCTGATATTTTCGATGAAATGTTCGGCGAGTTCATGGGCGGCCGCCGCGGCAGGGGAGCCAACCGCCGTGGTTCCGATCTTCGTTACAATCTAGAAATTTCGCTAGAAGATGCTTTTGGCGGGCGTTCCGCAGAGATTCGTGTGCCCACATCGGTATCGTGCGAATCATGTGATGGCAGTGGCGCTGAAGGTGGCGCGCAGCCGGTGTCCTGCCCAACCTGCAATGGCGCGGGGAAAATGCGCTCGCAGCAAGGCTTTTTCACGGTGGAGCGGACATGCCCGTCCTGCCGCGGGGCCGGCCAGGTTATCGACAAGCCCTGTCAAAGCTGCAACGGCAGCGGCCGGACCCAAAAGGAAAAGGCGTTGTCGGTGAAAATTCCATCCGGTGTCGAAGACGGCACGCGGATCCGCCTTTCTGGCGAGGGGGAAGCTGGGCTGAATGGTGCGCCGGCCGGAGATCTGTATATATTCCTGAGCTTGACGCCACATCGGCTGTTTCAACGCGATCAGGCGGATATATTTTGCAAGGTGCCAATGTCGATGACGTCCGCCGCGCTCGGCGGCGTGGTGGAGGTACCGACGATCGATGGCGGCAAAGCCAAGGTCAATGTGCCCCCCGGTACGCAAACGGGGCAGCAATTCCGGTTGCGGAGCAAGGGCATGTCGGTGCTCAACGCTCGGCAGCGTGGCGATATGTATGTCGAGGCACGAATTGAAACGCCGGTAAACCTGTCTCGTAAACAGCGCGAACTCTTGCAAGAGTTTGAAACGGCGGGAGCCGGTCGCTCCTTCAGCCCAGAATCTGAGGGCTTTTTTGCCAAGGTCAAGGAATTCTGGGACGACCTGACGGATTAAGAAGCCAGCACTTGCGGCTGTTAATGGCTGGCCACCACGCAGATGCCGATTCTGCTCTGACAAAGAATTGGCCGCCCTTATGTTAAAATCGCACGCAAATCGCGCGTGAAGCCTGATTTCCCGGTGACATATGGCTAAATCCAAACGTTGGGGCGATGATTGACCCATGACGGCGAGGCAAGGGTGCGTTATCTTCTGCGACTAAAAGAACCAACGTTCGATAGTGAACGCAACGGAGGCGCTGGAGTCGCGCGGAATGACGAAGCAAGAGGAATTTAGCGTCACATTTTGGGGCGTTCGTGGCAGTATCGCGTGCCCAGGCCCTGAAACCGTCCGTTACGGCGGGAATACGTCTTGCCTTGAAGTTATCTGCGGCGATTACCGGGTTATCTTCGACGGCGGTACGGGTTTGCGAAAATTGGGTGGCAAGCTGGTCGGGCAAGCACCCGTCGACTCAGATATATTCTTTACCCACAGCCATTTTGATCATGTCTGTGGTTTGCCGTTTTTTGTGCCGTTTTTTGTTCCCGGGAATCGGTTTCGCCTTTGGGCCGGCCACCTTTTGCCGGAACATACGTTGAAGCAAGTTTTAGTTGAAATGATGATGGCGCCGCTATTTCCGGTGCCGCCGGAAATTTTTCAGGCTGATGTCATCTATGAAGATTTCAACTGTGGTGATGTCCTTAAGCCACGTGAAGGTGTGACAATTCGGACCGCACCTTTGAACCATCCAAACCGAGCAACCGGGTATCGGATTGAGTTCAATGGCAACTCTATTTGCTACATAACCGATACGGAGCATTTCGAAGATACGATCGACCAAAATGTTCTAGATCTGGTGTCTGGTGCCGATATCGTCATTTATGATGCGACCTATTCGGACGAAGAATATCCTCGTTTCAAAGGGTTTGGGCATTCGACCTGGCAGGAAGGCGTGCGCATGGTCGAAGCAGCTGGAGCGAAGACGCTGGTGATTTTTCACCATGATCCGTCCCATGACGATGACTTCATGGACGAGATTGCGAAACAGGCCGAGGCGGTACACCCGGGAACGATCGTGGCGCGTGAGGGCATGACGCTGAAGCCATGACGGGATTCCGGGCCTGGCGCCGCCGTCTCCAGTTTGGATTGCCGACAGTATTGGGACTGGATGCCCGCGCATTTTTGATTCCCTACCGGTATGCGGGAACGGTGCCCCCTGCGGGTAGCAGGCTCGGTTACGCTGCTATAGAAGCGCTATTCGACTCAAATAAAAGTGTGTTCGAATTCTGGCTCGAAGCGATTGAGACCTACCGTACGTCTCTGCTTGCGATCGGGGATCTTCCCGCGCCGGCACCACGGTGGGGCCAGGACTGGTTCCCGCGTCTCGACGGTGCAATTGCCTATACGATTGTTCGCGAACTGCGTCCGTCCCGAATTATCGAAATTGGTTCCGGTCACTCGACGCGGTTTTTTGCCCGCGCGGTCGATGATGGCGGTCTGACGACACAAATTTCTGCGATCGACCCTGCACCGCGCGCGGCATTGGAAGGGCTCCCAAATGTTCAGCTCGATCGCCGAACGGTGCAGGCAGCCGGCCTCGAAATATTCGGATCTTTGGCGGCAGGCGATATTCTGGCAATCGATTCCAGCCACATTCTCATGCCCGGCAGCGATGTGGATTTGCTTTTGAACCACGTGCTGCCAATCTTGCCCGACGGCATCGTCGTTCACATTCATGATGTATTTCTTCCGGACGACTATCCTGTTGTTTGGGCGTGGCGCGGCTACAATGAACAGCTTGGCATTGGCGCATTTTTGACGGGCGGAAACTGGAAACCTTTATTCGCCAGCCATTTCGTTTCGACCCGTATGGCGACGGTAGTAGCCGGATGTGTATTGGGTGCGTTACCGCTCCCGGAAGGCGCATTTGAATCTAGCTTGTGGCTCAAGAAAGGGTGACGCGGTTTGAACGGACTTTTTACAAATTATGCGCGATTATAGACTGCTTGGCCGCCGCTATGGCCGGTTCGCCTCATTGAAATTCGGCGCTTAAATTGAACCTATGCTGAAGTCGATCATAAAATCCCTCGGCGGTAACTCCGCTGTTTCAAATGTGCCCGACCGGGTTCGTACGGCTATTTCCGAGCAACAGGATGCGGCCGAGCGGCTGATTGCCTGGATACAGTTCGGCATCGTCGTAACCTTCGGGTTTCTCTATGCGATTTCACCCAAGACATCGAATATCGACCCGTGGATGACACCGGTTGGTATGTCATTGGCAGCGTATTTCGCGTTTTCGATTCTGCGTGTCTGGCTCGCCTATAGGATCAGGCTGCCTGGTTGGTTTCTGTCTCTTTCCGTTGCCGCCGACCTGACGCTGTTGATGATGCTGATCTGGAGCTTTCATATCCAATACGATCAGCCGGCGTCGTTTTATTTGAAAGCACCGACACTGCTTTACGTGTTTATTTTCATTGCGTTACGCGCGCTGCGGTTCGAGGCGCGTTTTGTGTTGTTTGCGGGCCTATTCTCTGCAGCGGGCTGGGCCGTCCTGGTTTTCTACGTGATCAGTATCGATCCACAGGACAATATGATTACGCGCGATTACGTGGCCTATATGACGTCGAACACCATCCTGCTCGGGGCGGAGTTCGACAAGATCATCTCAATCTTGATGGTGACGGGCATTTTGACGGTTGCGCTTGTCCGGGCCCGCAAATTGCTGGAGCGCTCGGTGATCGAGGCGGCGGCGGCGGCCGATCTCGCGCGGTTTTTCTCACCTGAGATCGCCTCCAAGATCACGCATTCCGATCAACAGATCAGACCCGGGCAAGGCGAAGCCCGCGAGGCGGCGATCCTCAATGTAGATATCCGCAGTTTTACGACAATGGCCAATGATATGGACCCGTCCGATCTGATTCAGCTCTTGCATGAATACGAGTCGCGGATGGTACCAATTATCCAGGCGCACGGCGGCAATATCGACAAGTTTCTTGGCGACGGTATCCTGGCGACATTCGGTGCGGTACTGCCGAGCCAAACCTACGCCGCAGATGCCATGCGGGCGGTGGATGAGCTTCTCGATGCTGCAGACGCTTGGAATCGGGACCGTACGGCCATGGGCCGGCAACCCATTTCGATCGGTATGGCGATCGTAACGGGCCGGATTATCTTTGGTGCGGTCGGTGACGATACCCGTCTGGAATACACGGTTATCGGAGACCCGGTGAATTTGTGCGCGAAACTCGAAAAGCACAATCGAACGGCAAAATCTCGGGCACTTGCGACCTGCGATGCCGTCGATTTAGCGGCTGCCCAAGGGTACGACGCGCCGAGAATGCGAGAGAGGCACGAAGAGGTTGCCGTGGAAGGCGTGTCCTCCGGGGTCGATCTTGTTGTCTTGGCGTCGCGTTAACCGCCCTACTTATAGGGATCGGCAGCGTCTCTGAGGCCGTCCCCCAAGAATTGGAAGGCGAGCACAACCAAGACCACAGGAAGCACCGGAAGCATCAGCCAGGGATAAAGCGCGACGACGTTGATGTTTTGTGCCTCATTCAGCAGGACGCCCCAACTGGTTATCGGTGGCCGAAGACCCAGGCCGAGAAAACTCAGCGCTGTCTCGCCAAGGATCATGCTCGGGATCGATAGCGTCGCGGATGCTATCAAATGGCTCATGAAGCTCGGCATAAGATGTCGTCCGATAATGCGGCTTGGTTTTGCGCCCATCAATTGTGCCGCGGTGCAGAAATCCTCTTCACGTAGCGCCAACAATTTGGAACGGACTGCGCGCGCCAGGCCTGGCCAATCGAGCATTCCCAAAATGACCGTAATGCCCGCGAACACGAGGATGGGGCTCCAGGTTACGGGTAAGATTGCCGACAATGCCATCCATAACGGCAAGGACGGGAAGGAACGGATAATCTCGATGACGCGCTGGACCACGGCATCTATGAACCCCCCGTAATAGCCGGCTAGCCCACCAATCGTTATACCCATAATAAAACTGATCGTGATGCCGATGAGACCGACGGTGAGCGATATCCGAGCGCCATAGGTAACCCGGCTAAACACATCGCGCCCCAAACGGTCGGTGCCGAAAAGAAAGAGTTCGCTACCTTCAGCGGGGCAGAAGATATGGAACGTTCCCTTGAAGAGTCCCCAAAATGAATACTCGGCCCCGTTATAGTCGTTACCAACGCAGAAGAACCGAATCTTATTTACCTTTGACTTGTCTTCCTCATAGACCCATTGCAGTTCCTTGATATTGAGCCTGACCTTCATCCCGTAGACGAAAGGACCAGCAAATTCGCCTTCATGAAACAGATGGATCGATTGCGGCGGGGCGTAAAGATAGTCGGTATTACGCGCATGCAAATTGTAAGGTGCAAGAACTTCGCTGATCAGAATTGAGGCATAGACAAGCAATAGGAAGCCGCCACTGATGACGGCAAGGCGATGCCTTTTGAGCTTCCACCACATGAGCTGCCACTGCGACGCCATGTAGTAGCGCTCTTGCTCTGGCGAGAGCTGAACAACCGTATTTGGATCGAATGCGCCTTTATTGACGTAATGTTCCATCGGAGTCTCGCTCATTTTGCCGCCCCTCCGCCAAGTCGGATGCGCGGATCCAACATGCCAAGCGCCAAATCGGAAATAAGCGTACCAATGACCGTCAAAGTCGCCAGGAACATCAGGAACGACCCGGCGAGATACATATCCTGACTTTGAAGTGCATTGAGCAGCATCGGTCCGGTCGTTGGCAGTGACAAGACAATAGAAACGATTGCGGCGCCGGAAATCACTTCCGGCAGAAGGTTGCCGATGTCAGCGATGAAGGGGTTGAGCGCCATTCGCAAGGGGTATTTGACCAGCGCCTTGCCGGGCGGCAGCCCTTTGGCGCGCGCCGTGGTGACGTATTGCTTATGAAGTTCGTCCAACAGGTTGGCGCGAAGCCGGCGGATCATACCGGCCGTGCCGGAAGTGCCGATAACGACGACAGGAACCCAAAGATGCTCGAGTACGGACAGCGCCTTACCCATTGACCAGCCCTCATCGATATAGGCCGGATCCATCAGGCCACCGATCGAGGTGCCGAAATAGGAAAATGCCATCCATTGCAGGACGAGAGCGAGCAGGAAGTTTGGCGTGGCCAGGCCCAGGAAGCCGAAAAAGGTGAGCGTATAATCGCCGATACTGTATTGCCGAACAGCGGAGTATACGCCAATGGGAAACGCTACGATCCAGGTGAAGATGATTGTCGTGAAGGAAACAATGAAGCTCAGCGAGAGCCGGTCGCCGACGACCTCCGAGACGGGGCGGCTGAACTCGAAGGAATAACCGAAGTCGCCCTGCAACATGCCCGTAAGCCAAACGAAATACTGCTCAATCATCGGCTTGTCGAAGCCGTATTGCTGTTTGATGAATTCCAGCTTCGCCTTGTCGACGGATTCTCCGCGGCTCTGCAGTTCGTTCATATAGGTCGTAAAATAATCGCCGGGCGGTAGTTGAATGATGATGAAGACGAGCGCGCTGATCGCAACCAGCGTCGGTATCATCACAAGTATTCTGCGTGTTACATAGCCGAGCATGAGGAGCGTTCCTTCGCGTCTTCTAATTCTTCGCCGTCTTATTGTCGGCGGTTTCCGCGAACCAGAAGCAGTCCGGCTCGTAAATCCCGAAATGCGCGCCTGGATCCCAATTGTAGATCCCTTTTTCCGGCACATTGCGCAACGTGTCGCGCACGACGACCGGCTGCAGAACACCTGAAATCAATCCAATCGAGTAGAGTTCTTCGGCATTGATGGTTAGCATTTCATGCCAAATCTGTTCCCTCTCCGCGGTCGTTTTTGCCGCCAGCCAAAGGCGATGAAGTGTCTTCAGCCGAAGCGGCTTCGGCATGTCGACCCGTTCGCCCAAGCGCCCGATCGTCTCATAGAACTGTCCCCATTTCGGCCATTGGTAATGAACCTGGGAAGTCGGGGCCAAGCCTTGCGGGTCCATATCCGCGCTGGGCACGCCATTTTCCAAGCCTGACGAAATCGACATTACGGTTTCGCCGGCATAGATGCGGTTGCGCATCACTTCACGCTGTGACGGTTTAGTATGGAGTTTGATCCCAATCTTTTGCCAGCTATCCGTGACCAACTCCAGAACGTCCGCTTCTTCCGTGCTCTCTCCCGTCGACTCGACGATAATCTCCAGAGGTCGACCATCAGGCAGCAGGCGGATACCGCGATCGTCGCGCCCGACCAGGCCAAGCTGATCGAGCAACTCGCTAGCTTTATCCGGATCGTACTTCGTCCAGGCCTTTTGATATTGTTTGCGAAACAAGGGGCTGCTGGGCAGCACAGTGTTCTGCGCTTCCAGCGCCAGGCCAAAATAGATGACCTGATTCAACTCGTGGCGATTGATTCCAAGTGACAAAGCACGGCGAAACCGCCTGTCGCGCAACATATTGCGCCAGATCGGATCATTTACATTTAGATTGGGAAACAACGTCATATGCGATCCTTTGGCGATCCGCCAAAGGTAGGTGTGATACCCGCTCCGTTGTTCGTTTCGTTTCAGGAAGGTGAAATTGTCGAAACGCAAATAGCGCGCCTGCAAATCAGACTGTCCTGTCCCGACTTGCGCGGGAATGATCTTACCGCTGGCGATGCGGACATTCACGCGATCGATATAGGGAAGCTGCCGCCCCTGCGCATCGATCTTGTGGTAGAAGGGGTTTCGTTTGAAGACGAACCGCTCGGCTGGTCCTTTGGTTGTGTTAATCCAAGGCTGCAAAGTCGGTAGTTTGATGTTCTTGTTTTTGTATTGGTGATCGTACTTGTTGTGCAATGCGGCCCAATTGCGCTGGCCTTTCGTCTTGGCTTTCTTGTTCAGTTTTTCTTTGTTGCCATAGCGTGCGTGATATTTGCGCAGGTAGTGAGCGGGCCGATAAATATACAAAGGCCGTGCCCCAGCCAGTGCGGGCAAAAATGCAGGATTTGGCTTAGACCATTCGTAACGAATGGTCACGGCATCAATAACTGTCACTTTCGGCAGTTTGCCATCGACTCGAAGGGTGGTCGGCGGGCCGGTCGGGGATAGCATGTCGTGGTTGGCGACATCTTCCCAGTAATAGCGGAAGTCTTCAGTTGTAAACGGCTTTCCGTCCGACCACTTATGCCTCTTACGTAAGTGAAGGGTAAAGATACGGCCTTTTTCAATAGTGATATCTTTTAGGATGTCGGGTGCTAATTCGAGTTTACGGTTGAACTTTACTAGCCTGGCGTAGCCATAGACGACCATCAGGCGTACATCTTTCGATCTCGCCATCAAGGTATTGAGAACGCCACCGTGACGACCGACTTTTCGGCCAGTTCCGTCTAAATCAACCACCAGGGGTTCTGCCGGCACGCGCTGTACGACGGACGGCAACTTGCCGCTTTCGATCAACGGTTTTAGCGACGGCGTTTCAATCAAAGCCGCAGCGGTTTCTGGCCATACAAATACCGCCAGGCTAAAAACGAACGCGGTAAGTACAAGCTTCATGACGTCCAGGCCCTCAAATCCCCATCTGGTAAAGCGCGCACGGCATGTCCTTCGCTAACTTGCCGCATTACGGGCCGTTCGTCGCCCTTGGCGGAAAATGGGTCTGGCCATTCGGCAGGGTTCGACGCACGGTCTACCATGATCCCCGAAAAGTCGAGTGGCCGGTCTGGATTCGGTTCCGGAACCGCCCGTAACAGTGCACGCGTATAAGGATGCACAGGGTTCTTGAAAATATCCTCGCTTTGCGCTGTCTCGACTAGGTGTCCGCGGCACATCACCGCGATGCGGTCGGCAATGTAATCCACGACCGCCAGATTGTGTGAGATAAAGAGGTAGGTCAGGCCGAGCTCTTGTTTCAAATCCTTTAGTAAGTTGAGGATTTGTGCCTGCACGGAGACATCGAGCGCTGAAACCGGTTCGTCGCAAATCAGCATGTCAGGCTGTAGCGCTAGCGCGCGTGCAATGCCGATGCGTTGGCGCTGACCACCGGAAAAACTGTGCGGATAGCGACTCAGGTGACGTATGTCCAGGCCGACAAGCTCCATCAATTCGCGCGCATACTGACGACGCGTATCCGCATCGCCAACATTGTGAATGATCAATGGCTCCGTAATGATGTCGAATACCGTCATGCGTGGGTTCAAAGAACCGTAAGGGTCCTGAAACATGAACTGTAGTTTGCGCCGGAATGGTATGAGCTCATCCTGGCTGAGCCCAAGTATGTCCAATCGTGTACCGCGATCATTGTAGGTTACCGCGCCGCCATCGGGCGTTATCGCGCGCATCAGCATTTTCGATAATGTGGTTTTGCCGCAACCGCTTTCGCCGACGAGCCCTAGGCATTCACCGCGCGCAATATCGAAGCTGACATCGTCGACCGCGACGACGCTGCTATTTTCTCCCCCGCCGAACCAGCTACCCTTGCGGATTGTGAATTCCTTGCGCAAATTTTCAACCTTGAGCATCGGCCCGGCATTGTCGGCACCCTCCGGCCAAGGTTCCTTCGCAGCGTGCAGAAATCCGCGGGTCGGTTCAATTTCCCGGATCGGGACCAGCCGTTCGCCCGGTGCCATGTCGAAGCGTGGGACCGCATGTTGCAATGCTTTCAAATACGCATGCTGCGGATCGTGGAAGATATGATCGAGCGTGCCCGACTCCATGACCTCGCCGTGATACATGACGACAATTTCGTCCGCCATGTTCGCCACGACGCCGAGGTCATGAGTGATCATAAGGACCGCCATGCCCAGCTCGGTCTGCAGGTCGACGATCAGCTTGAGAATTTGCGCTTGAATTGTAACGTCGAGTGCTGTTGTCGGTTCGTCCGCGATTAGCAGGCCTGGTCGGCAAATCAGGGCCATCGCGATCATCGCCCGTTGGCGGAGCCCGCCGGAGAGCTCGAATGGATAGGTTCGTACGGCGCGCGCCGGATCTGGAAACCCGACAAGGCGCAACATTTCCTCCGTGAGTTCGAGTCCTTCCGCCTTGGAACAGTCGCGATGCAGATGCAGCGCCTCGCTAATCTGATCGCCGATCGTGTGCAAAGGCGACAACGACGTCATAGGTTCCTGGAAAATGATGGAAATGTGATCGCCGCGGATGGCCCGCATTGCTGCGGAAGACGGATTCAGCGCAGCGATATCGACAGGTGGCGCAGACCGCGCGGCGTTGTTGAAAATAATTTGCCCGCCACCAATATTTGCCGCCTTGGGCAGGATGCCCATGATGGCTTGAGACACGACGGATTTTCCCGATCCTGATTCGCCAACCAGGGCGACCGTGGAGCCGGGCTGAACGCGAAAGGAAACGTCACGTACCGCTTCAATCTTTCCCTCGGGTAGATTGAAGTGAACGCTTAAGTTTTCGACGGACAGCAGATTTCCGGTCATTCGGTTTCCTCTTCCGGCAGGTCTACTGTGACACCCATCGCGGTAAAATTTTCCATCGTCGTTTCGGTCATTTCCGCGCTGCAATTGAACGCCGCGGTTGCAGTCAGCGCGGCTATTTTGTCGAAGTCGTTAAGGGTGGATTCCATTTTCAAGCAGCCGGATCCGTCACAAATTTTAAGCTGCATCCATCCATCGTTGGTTTTTCCGCGCTTCGTCGAAAAATACTTTAGGTCGACCTTCGTAACATCGCTCCACGCGATCCGCCGGCCAAGTGGGCCGACTGCCGCGATTCCTTCCGGCGATGTTTCGATGACTGTCAGTTGGCGGATACCCGTCCGAATACCGAAGACAAGAAATAAACCGGTTAAACTTCCAAAGACCACCATCAGGAATAAATTCCCGAGTGTGAAATAGAATGGTGTTCCCATGAACCCGAGGCCGATCAGCGATCGAAGGTAATCGCCATATAGGCCAGTGAGTGGATAGTTGTGGGTCATCGTGCGCCCGCGGTAGCTTGTGCTGATGAAATCCACGTCGCCGTGGGATGCTTTTTTATCATATCCAGTAAATCATTGATGAACTGCCAACAGGCTGCATCATGATCGCGATGGTGGGTCAGTAACCCCGTTGGCTCTTTACTATCGACGGCCCCTTGCCGGCGCGCCTTCAGATGGTCGACGAAACCGCGAAGCACGGTTTCCGTTCCGAGAAATCTCCGACCACCTCGCCAGTCGATAATATCGACATGGCAATTCATCCGCGGCAATGCGGTGTCGCGGTCACGCGTGCCGAAAGCCGATAAGCCGGAGAATTGCATGGCATGGAGTTCGGCAGGAAGCCCTTCGGCAAATCGATTCCAAGGCGGAACGAATATCGGCCGGAACTGGTCGCCGAAGAGTTTCTTTAAACGGGTCCGGCCGGCGGCCAATTCGGCGCTCATCGATGTTGTGTCTCTGTGGGGTCCGAATTCCGCTTTCTTTTCCTGCGGCGGCGCATGGTTGGCATGGGCATAACCGTGCTGCAGCACCGTAACGTTGGGGGCCGATCGAAGTCGACTTGCCAAATCGGATGTTGCCTGCGCCGGGATCACCGCAAGCGAAAGGGGGTGTGCCCCTGCACAATCGAGTAACTGATCAAGTCTTGGCCCCGGACGTGTTGCATCGTCATCGCGCCACCAGAAGGTGGCGCGCATTCCCGACGCTCGCCACGCGTCAAGCTCGGTGTCCAATTCTGTCCATCCAGGGATGGTATGTTCCCGTACGGCCGCTAGCATGGCTGAATTTTATAACGGAGCCGGAAACGCGCGGCCAGTTGCAAGTTCGGCCATAAGTTCTGCGGTTCTGCTTGCACCGTTCAGGTCGATGCCCGCAGGATCGGGTGGCGGCGAATCGAGAGAAGAATCAATGGCGGCGGCGAGAGAGTTCGGCGTTAGATTTTCCTCTGCCACGACATGAAACTGGCCGCGCCGTGCGAGCAACGCGGCGCGGTAAGATTGTTCGGTTTCTCCATGTCGGCTGAAGGGTACGAGGACAGACCGGGTACGCGCGGCAAAGAGGTCCATTATTGTGTTATATCCTGCTTGGCTCACGGAAACGGCAGCATTACATAAAATACCGCGAAAATCCTCCAAATATGTGTCAATCGTCACACCTGAGGACATATCTAGGCCCATTCGTTCCGATTCAGGAAGGTTCGGGCCTGTAATGAGGCGCCATGGTGCTTGCGAAAGGCGTGAGAGCGGCCGCGCCGCAATTGCAGCGTGCATGATGGGCCCGCCCACCGCGCCTCCGCCGGCGGAAACGATGACCCCTGTCCGAGGTCCGTCAGCACAACAAACACCGGATGTCGTTACATAACCGGAATAATATGTGCGATCGGCAATGGCATCCGCGCCGCTGAAGGTTTCGCCCAGTTCAGCCACGGATGGATCTCCATGCACGATCACCCTGTCGAAATACCTCTCTACGGTATCGATCACCCACTGCGTCCGTTTTGGATCTGATTTTGCCACGAGTATGTCCCGGACCGAGGCAGCGACCGGAATACGGTCGGCGGCCGCTTCCAGCAGGGGAATCAGTTCGAAGCGAAACCGCCGACGTCCAAAGGGAAAACTTTCGATCAGAAGGGCGTCGGGACTTGCGGATTCGAACGCGGCAAGCAGTGCCGTGCGCCTCTCCTCCTCCCAAGCTTCATCGATGGCGTTTCCCGAAGCGTCGAGCATCGTGCTGAACGCTGCGTCTGCGGTGCGAACCGGTGGCAGCTGAATAATTTCCGCGCCACCAAGATTCTGGTCCGTTTCCGCAAAGCCGCCGCTTACATAAATCACCTGTAGGCCATGTCGCTGCATCGCGCGTGTGATTGTCGCGGCTCGGGTTTGATGGCCGATGCCGAGCAGGTGTTGGACGTAAAAAAGAATGCGCGCCCGACGCGGCGAAGTCATGCGTCTTCGGTCGTGAGCGGCACGTTGAGTTGATAGGGCCGCGGTAACCCATCCGCACCTAACTCGAAGAGGTGTGTGCAATGATCATGCAGCTTGTCTGGCGCCTTGTCGGTCATATCCCACGATACGGCGAGAGCATATAACGCGCGGATTACGCCTTTGTGGCAAACGACTGCGGTAGCTTGCCCGGCGGCGGCGCGTTCGGCGAGGAAGGGCCGGAGTCTATCCTGCACGTCGCGCGGACTTTCTCCGCCAGGCGCGCGAAAATCCAATCCCTTTGCCTCCCAAGCCTTCATCAGATTGCCGAGCCGCGCGCGAAGGTCAGGCAGTTTCATACCCTCCCACTCGGACCAGTCCATTTCGACAAGGCGTGGGTCCGTGGGTGCGGGACTTCCTGATAGGATCGCCGCGGTTTCCATGGCGCGTTGCAGGGGGCTCGAGACCCAATCAAAACCGGACAATTCCGGTGGCTGATACCAACTGGACACCAAAGCGCGGCCGGTTTCGCTCAGTGGGATATCGCTACGGCCCTGGACAATGCCCGTCTCGTTCCATTCAGTTGGACCATGTCGAATTAGCGCGAGCAAGGTCATGCTGCAGCCCTCCTTATGGCGTCTTCCAACACGCGGTCGAGATACCGTGTTGCAGAAGCAATATCATGTTCCCGTCGCGCTTTATTCATCGCAGCAGACCTCATTTGGAGTCGCAATGCCGGTTCATCGACCAGCCGTCGGATCGCGAGCGCCAGCATCGTGTCGTCACCGCTCGTCGTCAACAGGCCGGTTATTCCCTCTTCTACTATTTGCGCAACGCCCGGCGTACGGCCCGCGACGACCGGCAGACCGGAGGCCTGCGCTTCGAGCAATGCCATGCCGATTGCTTCGCGATAGGCCGGCCAGACCGCGAGATCGGCAGCGGCATGCATGTTATCTATGCCGGCTCGATCGAGTGCGCCGAAATAAATGACGTTTGACTTGCCCATAGCCGCAACGACGTCATCGCGCCCGGGTCCGTCGCCCGCTACGAGCCATGTCAGCGAAAGGTCTCGCAGATGCGCCATGGTCCGGCCGAGTGTCCTATAGGATTCCAACTTATCGCCGGACCGCATCATCGCCGTGACCGCAATCAAAATATTCGACGGTGGAATGCCAAATCGTTCCTGCAGCACGCTGCGATTCAAATCTCGCTTCGCTTCTGTTGCGGCACGTGGCGGGTCGGTGTCGATAAATGGCGGCAATGCCGATAGATGAACTTTTTTATCGAGTTCTTTTGCCAAACACTCTCTATCTTCCGGGTTCATCACACATATATGCGCGGCATATCGGATGGCGGCGCGGACGGCCTCGTGTCCTGACGCCCATGGGCCACCGGCTTGCTTCGGCGCGATACTTGCCTCGGCGAGAACGTATGGAATTGAAAAGGTTTTGGCGACGGCGGGCCCAATCCAATCCGGCGCTTTGTGGTAAAGGTGATAGGTGAACCAAAGATCGGGCGGGTTGTCGCGATGGCGCTTAACAAACCGCTCAGCCAAAGCCCTCCCGCGCCGTTCGATCTGATTTTGGTGACGCGTGTCTCCTCTGCTATCGAAGGCCCGCATCCTTGATGCGATGAAGACGTCGTGTCCTGCCTTCTTGATTGCTTTCAAGATTAAGCGCGCCACACGTCGGTCGCCGGACGGAACGGGGTGATCGGGCGCCTTTAGTGGCGCATAGAAGGCGACACGCATCACGCCGCGGCAGGTTGCATCGAGTCGGCAAAGCGGTTGGCCAGTGTGTCTGCTCCAGTCTCTAATGAAAATGCGGTATGGACGCGCTGTAAACCGGCGCCGCCGAGTTTCAGACGCAAGGCGGGATCGCGGATCAATGTTTCAAGCGCCTTCGCCGCCGCCGCAGGGTTACTTGCGGTAGTCAATAGCCCTGTTTCGCCGTCAATAATGAGTTCCGGTATGCCTGCCGTTGCCGTCGCCATGACCGCGACAGCCTGGCTCTGGGCTTCCATGAGCACGTTTGGCAGCCCGTCACGGTCGCCGTCATCGGCAATCTTACTCGTTAATGCAAAGATATCGGCGTCGCGCAGAGCGGAAAGCACGGCGTCCTGCGACTGGGGGCCGCGCCACTCGATGCGATCGGCAACGTCCAACTCCTGCGCTTTTGCCTGGAGTGAATCGAGTAAAGGGCCACCGCCGATATGGATGAATTGCCAGTTCAGTTCAGAGGATAGAAGGGAGAGTGCCGCGAGAAGGTCGTCGTAGCCCTTTTTCTCAACCGCGCGGCCCACCGAAAGAATTCGAACCGGAACACCCGTTTCTGAAGAGGGGATGCGCTTGTCCGGCGGTGCTGGAAATCGCGTGAAGTCCAGGCCGTGATAAAGCAATGAGACGATTTCGGGCCGTGGCGCGAGGTCTTTGAGATATGCCGCACCGAAGGCCGTGCAGGTAACAAGCCAGTCGAGCGACGCCAGTTTTTCCTTAATCTCCCATTGTGGCGACGTCCATATATCCTTCGCATGAGCGGAGCAGCTCCAGGGAAGGCCTGTCATGAGGGCCGTGTAACGCGCGACAGAGGCCGGTGTATGGAGAAAATGCGCATGCAGCCGTGCTGTTCCTGCCGGCAACGATTGGGCGAGCACGCAGGCTTGACCAAAGCGTCGGATCCGGTTTCGAGTTGGGTCGCGCAGGAAATCGGCATGGAATGTCGCGAGGGCGCTGCGATAACCGGGGAGACGCCGCGCGCGGTTCCACCCGTCATAGACCCGACGTGGTTCGTCATGAAGGTATTCCGGGAGGTAGCGGACGGTGGCCGAAATGTCTTTTTGGATCGGATGTTGCTTCTTGTCCGTCGGTTGGCGCAACGATGCGATGTGAATGTCGATGCCGCGCCGTTCCAGCGCCAGAATTTCTTGAGCGATGAAAGTTTCCGAAAGCCGGGGATAGCCTTTCAGAACGAAACAAACGGACACGGAAAATCAGCCTAAGCGCGCTTGCGCGCCGCTACCGATGGCCTCGGCTGCCGTTCGAGCGCGCGCCGAGTCAGAATGTTGACGTTTTCGAGCCCGGCTAACAGGCCCGGTACGACTGAATCCGAAGGGCGCTTTTGCTGCGGTAGATGTCGCAATGCTGTGGCCATCGTGTCGGCGCTGCGCTCCTTGTCACCGCGCAGCATGGTAACGAGGCCCAGTTCTTCCGCGCGGCTTGCCCGGATCAGTTGTTCGCGTCGTGGAACGGTGCGCGGCACGATAAGGGCCCGCTTGTCGAAGGATAATATTTCGCAAAAAATATTGTATCCGCCCATCGCGACGACGCCCAAGGCGCGGGCGATCAGACTTTCCATATGCGCATCGAACGTGATGGCCTCGACATTTGGCAACGCGTCAGCGCGGGCAATGAATTCGTTCCGGCGGTCGGATTGCATGAAGGGACCCAGCACGATCAGTGATGGATGCGGCAGGCTTGGGTCATTTTCATATGCGCGCAATACCCAGTCGACGAGTTCTTCGCCGTCGCCGCCGCCGCCCGGTGTCACGAGAATAAACTCTTGGTCGCGTGCGGATGCCGGCAGCTCCATGCTCGCCGTCCCGTCGGTAAACCGCTGTAGGTAGCCCGTATATGTCATCTTCCGGTTTATCGAGGCCGGAAGATTAAGACTCGCCAGCGGCTCGCAAATCTGTGGAAGACCGTAGATCCATATCTCGTCATAGTATTTCTGTAGCGCCGGAACGGCTTTTTTGCGTGTCCATTCGGGTATCAGCAAGTCGGGGTCGTCCAAGACGTCCCTCAAGCCGAGGACGACATGAACGCCGCGTTTTTTCATGACTTCTAATGTCGCCTTGAGCTCGCCCCGCAGCCCAAGCGGCTCTTTGTCGACGATCAGAATGTCCGGGTCGAACACCTCCGCGGTATGACGAATTATCGATGCCCGCATGGCAATGGCGTCTTCGATGGCCATGGGCAGGGTCAAGGGAGTGTATTCGCCATTGCGCAACTTGATGACGCCAGGCACGCGGACGAAGTCGACGCGGGACCTGAAATCGAAACTGCCAATGATCGGCGACCCAGACAATATGAGAACGGAAAGATCCTCGAAATCCTCGCAGATGGCGTGAGCAATGGCACGGCAGCGCCGTAAATGACCAAGCCCGAATGAATCGTGGCTATAAATCAATACCCGTGGCTGGCGGCGTTGACCGCTCATCCCCGTCCCTCCCCGTTACGGTTCGACCCCGTTTTTTCCCCCGAATGTACTATGCCACGTATCCTGTTTATGTCGCTAGATTAGAATTAATTCATCAATACTATGATATTAAGGCAAAATTCTAGAAGTTTACGCTAATGCAGGGCTAGGCTAAGGTGTTTTAAGGGGAGCCAAGGGGAAAAATCGCGGTTTATGGAAAAATCCATTTTCAAATACATACTGCGATACAGCGCTTCGCAGCAGATATTTCTCTTATGCGTCATCCTGGCGTTTTATCCCTTTCTGTTCATTACGCTGGATCTGCCGAAAATTATCGTCAACCGGGCGATCAAGCCCGGTGGCTCTGATGGTCCGTATGATGTGCCAATTTTTGGCTTCGAAATTGCTCTCGACGTAGAACAGGTTACCTACCTCCTAATTTTGAGTTTTTCGTATCTGGCGCTGGTTTTTATTACTGGTGGCTTCAAATACTACATCAGCGTTTTTAAAGGCCGGCTTGGCGAACGGTTGTTGCGCCGTTTACGCTACCAGCTTTATTCCCGGATCCTTCGGTTTCCGACGCCGCACTTCAAAAAAATCAGCCAAGGCGAGTTGATTCCGATGATAACAGCGGAAGTGGAACCGCTAGGCGGATTTATCGGTATAGCCTTTGCCGATCCGATGTTCTTCGGTGGCCAGCTAATTTTGATTATTGGCTATATCATGCTCCAGGACTGGGTTCTTGGCCTTGCTGCGGTGGCGCTGATCCCAATCCAGGGCTATATCATTCCGCGGCTGCAAAAGAAGGTTAATGCTCTCGGCAAACAGCGGGTACAGAAAGTTCGGCGTCTGGCCGACCATCTAGGCGAGTCTGTATCGGGTATCAATGAAATCCATGCCAACGATGCGGCAAAGTTGGAATTGTCCCGTTTCGGTGACCTTCTCGGAACGATTTACGACATCCGGTACGAAATCTATCAGCGCAAGTTTTTCATTAAGTTTCTCAACAATTTTATTGATAAGCTGACACCCTTTTTCTTCTTCTCCATAGGCGGCTATCTCGTTATCAACGGCGGTTTGACAGTCGGTGCGCTGGTTGCGGTACTGAACGCGTACAAGGATCTTGCGAGCCCCTGGAAAGAGCTGCTGATGTGGTATCAGCAGAAGGAAGATGTGCGTATCAAATACGAACAGGTTGTGGAGCAGTTCGAGCCGCAAGGAATGCTCGAAGAAGAACTGCAATATGCCGAGCCGGAAGGTCCCTCGCCGGTTAAGGGCGATTTGATCGTCAGTAATGTCGGGCTGGCCGACGAAGATGGCGTGCGATCATTGGAGGGCGTGTCGTTTGACATGCCTGTCGACGCGCATGTGGCGATCGTTGGCGACGGTGGCAGCGGGAAGACCGAATTGGGCTTGGTATTGGCACGGCTCGTTCGGCAGACGTCCGGCACGATTACGATCGGTGGGATCGACCTTGGGCAAATGCCCGAATCGGTGACTGGCCGGCGATTGTCCTACATTGGGTCTAATGCCTATTTGCAGGCCTTTTCAGTCGGCGACAACCTTTTATACGGACTGAAACATCGTCCGATTCAGGCCACAGAGTACGCGGATGGCGAAGACGGCGTTTATAAGACTAGGCTGTCGGAATCAAAGCTTACCGGCAATTCGGAGGACGATTACAACGCAGACTGGGTCGATTTTGAGGAAGCTGGGGTTGAAGGCCGGGAGGCGCTCAATAATCAGGTCATTGAGATACTGAAACACGCGGACATGGATGAAGACGTTTACCGCTTTGGTCTTCGTGGGGTTGTCGACCCGGAGGAGCAGCCCGAAGTGGCCGCCCGTATCATGTCGGCGCGCGCCGCGTTGCGGGAGCGGTTTGCCGATCCGGCTGTAGCGCAACTAATCGAACCGTTCAATTCCGACGCGTACAACACGAACGCATCAGTAGCGGAAAACATCCTTTTTGGCCTGCCGGTTGGCGATGCCTTTGATTTGGAGCGTCTGGCGGAGCATTCCTATATCCGCGAAGTCCTCGAAAAGGTCGGCCTCAGCGATGACTTCCTCGAAATGGGCAAACAAGTCGCGCAGACGATGATCGAACTCTTTGCCGATCTACCGCCAGGGCATGAATTTTTCGAGCAGTTCGGCTTTATCGAATCCGACGATCTGCCGGAATTTCAGACCATCCTGGGTCGCGCTGCACGGGGCCCGGAGGGACTTTCGGACGACGACCGCCTGCAACTTATCTCACTGCCATTTAAATTGATTAGCGCGCGGCACAGGCTTGACTTGATTGACGATCAAATGATGCAGCGCATCCTCGAAGCGCGGCGGACTTTTGCTGAAAACCTGCCTGAAGAACTGCACCAGAATATCGCGTTTTTCGACGCCGATACCTATAACGCCGCCGCGTCGCTGCAAGACAATATCCTGTTCGGCAAATTGTCCTATGGGCAGGCGCAGGCGGAGAACAAGGTCGGTGCCCTTATTGGAGAGGTCGTCGATGATCTCGAACTGCGCGAGACCGTGATGATGGCTGGCCTTGACTTCCAGGCTGGAATCGGCGGCGCCCGACTATCGCAAGGGCAGCGGCAAAAAATTGTGATCGCCCGGAGCCTTTTACGGCAGCCCGACTTGCTTATCGTGAATGAAGCGACAGCGAGTCTCGATGCCGTCAGCCAGAATAAAATTCTGGAAAACCTTCTGCGATTCAGCAAAGGCAAAGGTGTAATTTGGGTCTTAAACCGCGTGCCGGACGCGCAACAATTTGATAAGGTCGTGGTCTTAAAATCAGGACGCGTTCTCGAAACTGGCACGTATGATGAACTCAGTACGGCGGGCGGAGAATTTCAGACGCTCTTAGAAGTGGGCTGACGCCGCAGGAGGATACGCCATGGGTCTACAGGAAGAAGTCGAACTTCTGCGAAATATTCCGCTTTTCGCGAAGATAGAGCCGTCGAAACTGAAGCTTCTCGCTTTCACGAGCGAGCGGTTGACATATGCGGAGGAAGACATTCTTTTCGAACAAGGGGATGTCGGAGATTCCGCCTATATCATCATCGGCGGTGAGGCCGACATTGTCGTCAACACACCGGGCGGACCGCTCGTTGTCGCAACTTTGAAGCAGAATGAAATCGTCGGTGAAATCGCGATTCTTTGCGATGTGCCGCGAACCGCAACAGTACGCGCCAAAACAGAACTCACGACGTTGCGGATCACAAAAGACCTATTCTTCAATCTCGTGATCGAGTTTCCGCAAATTGCGGTCGAAATCATGCGCGAACTGGCGCACCGCCTGGAACAGACAACCACGCGCCTTCGTGAAGCGGTTGCCGAAGCGCAAGCCTGAACACCGAGTAAGACTTCAAAATGACGCGACTTGATACGGTCATCAAGCGCCTTATGGCGCAGCGAAGCTGTCTGAATGCCATGGTCGGGGCCGTGGAAGGCCTTGATGGGCATGTGCTCGAACTTGGATTGGGCAATGGGCGTACGTACGACCATCTCCGGACGCTGTTTCCGGATAGGGATATCTATGTATTTGACCGTGAAGTCGCTTCACACCCCGACTGCCGGCCTGATTCCGCGCATCTGTTCTTGGGGCCTATGAACGAAACGCTGACGACGGCGTCGCAAAAACTCGGCCCTCGGGCGGCCCTTGTGCATGCGGATATCGGTTTTGGCGATGCGGCGGCGACAGAACGCAATGTCGCCCAACTCGGGCCTAAGATTCCAGATCTCGTGCGGTCAGGCGGATTTGTGCTTTGCGATCAGTCCCTTGATCGCGTCGAAGACTTGTCACCGATGCCGCTGCCGGCTGACGTAGAACCGGGCCGCTATCACCTTTATCGTCGATCCTAGCCGGCTGCGTAGGGAGCCCTAGACCATATTCGCGATCTGCGCCGGTTCAATATTGTTCGGCGTATTGTTGGTTTCCTGAGGAATATAGAATGTGACGGTAGTGCCGCGGCCTTCCTCGCTATCCAATTCAATATGACCATCGTGCAGTTCGACCAAGGATTTGCAGAGGGCGAGACCTAGACCCGTTCCTTCATGGGTTCGGTCAAGATTATTTTCGCCCTGCTCGAAGGGGCGGAAAACCCGGGCCTGGTCTTGCGGAGAGATACCGACGCCGTCGTCGGAAACTGAAACCATCAGGGATTCACCTTCCATCGTGGCCTTGATGCGGATCGAGCCGCCTTGGCTGGTAAATTTTATCGCATTGGACAAAAGATTGAGCAGGACTTGGCGCAGTGCGCGCTCGTCGACATGGGCGATAACGCATTCGCTCGGTACTTGAATGTCCACTTTCATGCCGCGCCCGGTCGCTTGTTCTGCAATCAGCCGGCAGCAGGAACGGACAAACTGTCCGACATCGATATCGTCCTTGTTGAGGCGCCATTTGCCAGCGTCGACCTTGGACATGTCGAGTAGATCATTAATCAGGGACAGTAAATGGTGCGCGCTGGAGAATATGTCGCCGGCATATTCGACATATTTTTCGGTGCCCAGCGGCCCAAGCAATTCTTTCTTCAAGATCTCGGAAAATCCGATAATGGCGTTCATCGGGGTCCGCAATTCATGACTGATGATGCTTAGAAACCTGGAACGGCTTGCGCTCGCCTCTTCGACGGCGGCTTTGGCGCGGGCTAGCTGTTCGAGGGCTTCAACATGCTCGGCGGCTTGCCGCTCGAAAATCCACTTCGACATTTCGAGCTGATGGACCGTGCCGGCAAGCGTGGTACCGCGCTCAAGCATCGCCAGTTCGTTTTCCTTGATTGTCGTTACATCCGACATTCTGGAAACGACGCCGCCATCGCGGGACCGATGCTCGTCGACTAGAAACCAACGGCCGTCGCGATGGCGCCATGTTTCTTGGTGTTGGGGCAGGAAATGCAGATGATGCCGTTCGGCGCTCCAGGTTTCGGGGTCGATATCGTCGGTATCGAATAAATGCCGTGCCGCATTATCCAAAATCATCTTGCATTGCACGCCAGGCACAACGTCCTTCTCCACGACGCTGAACAGCTCGACAAAGGAGCTGTTTCGGAGAACGAGCCGGTCGTTTTGATCCCAGAACGCCAGGGCGTCGGAACCACTCTCCACAGCTTCCAGTAAGCCCAAGCTGCCAGCCTTCGTCTCGGTGATATCGGTGTATACGGATATCGTCCCGCCATCCTTGAGGCTTCGTTCGCTGATTCGAATCCAGCGTCCGTCGGACAGCCTCTCTTCCAAGGGACCAGCGGTTGGATTCCGGCGATGTGCGATTCGGCGTTCGATCCATCCCTCTGGATCGGCCACGACATGTGGTCCGGCGATTTCACCGGCATTGAGTTTGCGCAGCAACAAATCGCGAAATTCTGCCCCCGCAAGATTATCCACAACTCCAAACGACCTAAAGATGTACTGAAAATGACTGTTATAATAGGTAAGACGGTCGTCGGCATCGTACATCGCAACGCCGATACGGAGTGCGTCAAGGGCGTCGACAATTCTTCTGCAGGTATCTTCGGAGCTCGCGTTGGCGATCGAACCTATTAATGAATTCATATTGTTATGGCTTCTTGGATTCTTATATGGCCAACGGAAGTTCGGATTATGCGCGTGAGTCCTTAATGGTTTCTAAATAGTGTCTGCGTGAGGTGAAAATTTCAGCAACTTAGCCTATTGTGCGCTTAAATGTTCGCAACCAATTATCTCCTAATATGCCCGCCGTCTCGGCATCCGTGTAACCGCGTTCGAAGAGTGCATCTGTCAGGTTCGCGACCAATCTGATGGAATGCAGTCCGGTTGGGTAGGTTTGCGTCAGAAATTCGTCAACGGTGCCGAATATATCGGGCCTCCGGGTCCGCCAGACCCGTGAAGCGTCCAATACCGCACCGCTTTCCTGATAGGCTTCGGTAAAATCGAGGCCAATGCCGATATTCTCCGATCCGATCGTTTTTTTGTAGTGGTCGCAATGATCGAGCATATCAGCGAGGGTGGGTTTTTGATCTGCGACGGATTTCGGCAAGCCGCACAGGCCTAACATGCCGCCCTTATCAACGATGGCGCGCGCCGTATCGTCTTTCGTATTCCGGTCGTTCGCATGCACGGCATAGGCATTGGAATGAGTGCAAACCGGAGCAGTTGCGAGCGCCGCAACTTCGGCACGCTCATTGTGCCCGGCGTGAGAAACGTCGAGTAGCAACGGAAGTTCGTTAACAGCCGCAACAAATTCCCGCCCAAGAAAGGTCAACCCGCCTGCGCGGGTTTCGCCACACCCGTCGCCCAGCAGATTTCCTGCGGTATAGGCCAGGCCAATACTGCGAAGACCCAGGCGGGACATAAACGATACGCGCCACAGCGCCGATCCAACAAAAGCCGCGCCTTGCGTTCCTACGAGGACGCCGAGTTTGCCGTCTTTTTGGGCGGTCACTAAATCATCCGTGGTTACCGCCAGATGCAATAATGGGCTTCGCTCAATCTTTTCCAGCGAAGCTTCGAGGGTTTCGAGTGTCGACTCCCAATCGCCATCGGTGACAAAGGTGACATTTGCGGCGTTGACGCCCCCTTCCAGGCATCGTTGTGTATAAGGCTCGTCCAGTACATAGGCCAAGGATAGGCAATCAAGGACAAACGAGTCCTGGGTAAAGCGAATGGCATGGTCGCTCGCGGTCAATCCGGTATCGCTGTCCTTGTTTGGCATCCTTTAGGCATCCTTCCATTTTGCAGCTTCGGTCAAAGAGTCGCGCCAGCTTGATACGGCCAACCAGCCGTGCCAGATAGTGTCACATCACCAGTACTTCGGCGACGTTGGTGTGAATT
>JAJFJB010000412.1 GCA_021774435.1 Alphaproteobacteria bacterium | reverse complement strand
CGCGCCGAGAACGTAGTTCGATGCGACGTCATCAACCTTGGCAACAAAGAGGGTAATCGCGTTCTCACCAAACCGAAGCAGGCCGAAACCGAGCGCAACACCCATCAGCGAGAATGCAACCGGGAAGCCCAAGAAGATCAGCACCAAAAGTGCTGGAAACATCATCAGGGCGAATTCAACACTCATACTCATTATCCGAATACTCCCGCGTCCGGTTCTGGTACGTCACGGCCGGTTAGGACGAGAGCACATTTGATTGTCTCTACAACCGTCTGAAGTGCGAATAGATAAAACCCAAAGGTGAAGGTAAATTTGAACGGCCAAATGATCGGATTCCAGGCGGATTCGCCGGATTGCTCATTCACTTTGTAGGCTTCGAGGAAATATTCCCAAAGCCCCCAAGAACACCAGATGACCATCGGCAGTAAAAACAGAACATAGCCCAACCCATCGACCAGAGCCTGTTTCTTTAACGAAATATTGTCATATAGGAAATCGACACGGATGTGCCGACGCAACTGAGAGCAGAAGGCGATGGCAAGCATAAGGCTGCTTCCCATCAACATATAGGAGACCTCAAACGCCCATGCCGTCGGGGCGTTAAACGCATACCGTGAGATCACTTCGTAAACGATCAACACGGCCAGTATCGGAATTAGACAGGCGCTGAGATACCCTGAATACCGGACGATCGCCTCGACCGGTTTAATAAATCCCCAGATATCGCGTTTAATGACTGCCATTACCAACCCGTACAGAGCAATCACGGTCGTGAGGTAAAAAATTCCAACACAGAGCCCCAGAAGCCAGCCTAACTCAGCCGGTTTGCCCGAGCTTATAAGCGCGTGTGCTTCGGACAGGCTACTCAGCACAATTTCCATCGCCAAGGTCCCAAATCTAATGCGTTAATGAATTGAAAGCGTGCGGGGGCGCATAACGGCGCCCCCGCTCAATTTCACCGATACCCAGATTACTTGAGGATATTGCCAATCTGTGTACGGGTACCCGGTCCGGAACGCATCTTCGAATAGACCGTCATATCTTGTTGGAATTGACGTTGATGGTTCAGCATTTTCTTGAAGTCCGCATTCTTCGCGGCAACTTTATCGGCCCAGTCGTTGCCGGCTTTTTGCGCGGCGTCGATGAAGCTTTGCTCAAGCCGCAACATCGTGTTGCCGCCTTTTTCCATGCGCCGATAGGCGGACAGGTCATTGTAAGCATGATTACGCCAGGCCCGGAATGTCCGTAATTCGCCGGCATATTTGATCAGCTGCTGATCTTTCTTCGAGATCGCATCCCACGCCTTCTTGTTGAATTCACATTCTTGGGTCGCGCCAGGCTGGTGAATTCCCGGGAAGATGATGTATTTGGCAATCTTGTGGAAACCAACAGGCTCGTTAACCGAAGGGGAACTCCACTCCGTTGCGTCAATGACACCACGCTCAAGGGCGGCGTAAACTTCCGCACCCGGCAGGATCACCGTGGAAGCACCGAGCATGCCGCCAACTTCAGCCCATGCACCGGCGGTACGTTGCTTGATGCCCTTATATTCGGCGAGGTTGGTAACTTTTTTCTTGGAATGCAGGAAGATCTCGGCGGGGAATATGCCGCAGGCGATCGACACTACGCCGAACTTCCGCATACGATATTCTTCCCACATTTCAATGCCACCGGCTTCATAAAGCCAGAGGAAGAATTCTTCTTCAGTCAGGCCGCCGACATAACCGCCAAAGATAACCGTCGTCTTGTCGATACCCCAGTCATAGCCCATCCAGTTATGGCCTGCCTGCGCAACACCGCCCTTGACGGAATCGGTCACTTTCAAGGCTTTGCCCAGCGTACCAGCCGGGAACACCGTGATATTGACGCGGCCCTCAGTCAGTTCCTTAACCAGGCTTGCGAACGACTTCGCGTCTTCCAGAGGCTTACCGCCACCCCAGGGGGTCGCCATGCTCCAGTCCGCCTGCGCGTATGCGGCACTGCTGGCGGCCGCGGCCAACCCCAGTCCGACAGCGGCACCGACAGCGCCTTTTACAAATCGTTTTATCATTATGTTCTCCCTGTTTTAGTTTTGGCTTGAGATTCAAGTCATGTACGAACGCAAGTTTTCGATCTGGAATTTCTGGCGATTCCACTGCAACCCCTATTGCGGAGTGTTATCGATCGTTGGAAATTGGTCAACCTCCCCAGTACGCCGCCATTGCCGGATTTTATCATTCCGTTACAACTGTAAACGCTCGACACGTTCAGGCGGGCTTCCCCGAATTTTGGCTACAATACGTGTGATATATCAGCACGGCAAGTTAGTACGGACAAATTCCGTAACATTCCTTTCACCTCGCTTCCGAAGCCACAACGGCGCGGCAATTTCGTGCGGTCGCGTAATTCACTTACCGGCCATGGCAACAACGGTTACAACTACAAACCTGCGTCCGTTGCGCACAATAAATAGAAATCCAGAAAGGGAAACGGCATGAGCGCGAAGGCAGAGACCGCCGGCGATATTCGCATGAAGGGCGCCGGCTATTACTCGCTGGCGACAACCGGCGCCAAGATCGTCATCGACCGCGCGGCGACACTGGTGCTTCAAGCGCTGGACGCCATGGACATTCCCGACGATGGAACTCCGTTTGCGATGGCGGATATGGGTTGCGCGGATGGCGGGACATCGATCGACATGATTGGCCGGGCGCTCCATCACGTCCGCGCGAAAGCCCCTTCGAGACCATTGACGATGACCTATACGGATCTGCCGCGTAACGACTTCAGCCAAGTCTTTCAAATCGTTCATGGCCAAACGGACATCGCCACTTATGCACCTGACATGGAGAATCTTTATGTCTTCGCATCCGGCACGTCGTTTCATCAGCGCATCTTCCCCGCAAATACATTGAACCTTGGGTTCTCCGCGACGGCTTCCCACTACATCAGCGAACGGCCCGGCCCGATCACCAACCATGTACATATGGTTGGCGCCGAGGGCGCGGAGCGCGATGCCTATGTCGAACAGGGCCGCGCCGACTGGATGCGAATTCTCGGCAACCGCGCCGCGGAACTGGTTTCCGGTGGACGGCTTATTCTGGTCAATTTCTGCCGCGATGAAGAAGGCCGCTATCTTGGCGGCACCGATGGCGTGGATATGTTCGATACGTTCGACCGGTTGTGGCGCGCACTCGCCGAAGACGGCACGATCACGATGGCTGAATATGAAGCGACAGTCTTTCCGCAATATTATCGCGACGTCGAAGAGTGCAGCGCGCCCCTTATCGACCCGAACAATCCGGTTTACCAGGCTGGATTACGCCTCGACCATATCGAAACGAGGGTCATCGACTGTCCCTACCGGCTCGATTACGAAGAACACGGCGATGCGGCTAAGTTCGCCAAGGAATATATCCCGACGCTCCGGTCCTGGAGTGAAAGCGTGTTCTTTGCCGGCCTATCGACGGACCGGCCGCTCGAGGAACGGGCCAAAATCATCGACCGGTTTTACAATTCCTACGAAACTTTCGTAAGGGAGTGCCCGGAAGGCCAAGGCATGGATTATGTCCACACCTATATGGTGATCCACAAAGAATAAGCGCTTTACTGTATCAGCTTTGCGCTGCGATCTTCTCCGCGACGCGCACCGTGCGGTACATCGTCCGCAAAACCGGCTTCTCGATCAGTTTGTTGTCGAGGACGACCAATCCACTATCCCCTTCCTCGAACGCCGCGATGACCCGGCGAGCGTGCGCTATCGCAGCGTCCGACGGGCTGAAGATTTCGTTCAGCGGCGCGATTTGCTTGGGGTGGATTGACCCCTTACCCGTAAATCCAAGGTCGGCGGCATGCTGCGCTTCGATCCCCATCCCTTCCATGTCGTCGAGATCGAGATAGGGAACATCGATCACATCCAGACCCGCTCCCGCCGCCGCATGCACGACACGCGAACGGGCGTAGAGTAGGGTTTCCCACTTGTTGGCGGCGCGCAATTCCGCCGCCATATCGACACCGCCAAAGAACATGGCATCGATACGGCCGCTCGATTGCGCGATGTCGTAAGCAGCTTCAAGACCGGCGTTCGTCTCGATAATGACATGCAAACGGGTCGGCATGTCGTGTTCCGTCAGCAATTCATCCAGTGCTTTCACCTCATCAGGCGACGCGACCTTTGGCAGCATCAAGGCCGGCGGCGGCGCCGAGCTGGCGATTGCCGCCTGAACATCTGCCATACCGTCCGTCGTGCGCAGGCAATTGATGCGCACCATGCGTTCGACGCCATCCTTCGCTTGCGGCGTCTCGAACAGCTTCATTGTCTTGGTACGCGCGTCTTCTTTGTGATTGGGGGCAATCGCATCTTCCAGGTCGATGCAGACGATATCCGCACCCGTCGCGAGGGCCTTCGGGAACATGTCCGGGCTGACCCCAGGCATGAAGATGAAGCTGCGGCGCGCTTGAAAGTCCTCATTATCCATGAGTTAGAGCCCGAGCACGCCTTTGGCGATAACATTGCGCTGAATCTCGTTCGATCCGCCATAGATCGACGCGGCCCGGCGCAATAGCCGTTCGCTCATCAACCCAACGCCATGTTCGGCACCTACCGGCGGCTCGTTTGCGTCCGGACGGACCTGACTTGCACCATAGGGCAGCGCGTAATAACCCATCGCCTCGATCAGCAATTCGTTCAGTTCCTGCTCGATCTGCGTCCCGCTGATCTTCAACGTCGATGATTCCGGCCCAGGGTTACCCCCGCCGGCAAGGCTGGCCATCATCCGCAGGTTGGTGATTTCCAACGCGGACAGCGAAACTTCGACCTTTGATATCCGCGATTTAAAGGCGTAATCGTCGATCATCGCGCCGCCTTCCGAACGCTCGATCGCCGCGATCTCCTTCAGCTTCTTCACTTTCTGCTTGGACTTCGAGACACCGGCGATACCCGTCCGTTCGTGTCCCAACAGGAACTTGGCGTAGGTCCAACCCTTATTCTCTTCGCCGATACGGTTTGCGACAGGGACTCGCACATCGTCGAAGAACACCTCGTTCAGGTAATGGCCGCCATCGATGGAGATGATCGGCTTCACGGTCAGACCCTTGGTCTTCATGTCGATCAGCAAGAAGCTGATACCTTCCTGCTTCTTGACATCCGGGTCGGTCCGCACGAGGCAGAATATACGGTCCGCCTTGTGTGCCTGCGACGTCCAGATCTTCTGGCCATTGACGACATATTCATCGCCGTCGAGCACGGCGCGGGTTTGCAGCGACGCCAGATCAGACCCGGCACCGGGTTCCGAATAGCCCTGGCACCAAAGTTCCTCACCATTGAGAATTTTCGGTAAATATTGATCCTTCTGAGCCTGATTACCAAACGTGTAAATGACAGGGCCGACCATCGTAATCCCGAAGGCGCTAAGGCGCGGCGCATCATAGGCACCATATTCTTCGCTGAAGATATGCTTCTGTGTCGACGTCCAGCCAGTGCCGCCATACTCGACAGGCCAAGCCGGAGCGATCCAGCCCTTCTCATAAAGCGCCTTGTGCCAGGCGACCATATCTCCCTTGGAGACGTATGACGGCGTTTTGCGAACGATCTCACGCACGGTCTTCGGCAAATTCTCTTTAAAAAACCGCCGAACCTCGTCCTGGAATGCCAAATCCGCTTCGCTGTACATCATATCCATGACTTAACGTCTCCTAAAATCTTGACCCGTGCCGGCTTTCGCCGCATGCCATTATTCTACCCACCGGGCACGCGGCGGCAATGCCCGGATACTGTAATACACGCACTTTAGGTTTGGTGCGGCCTACTCCGCGGCGTAAGCGAGAATGGGCTCGCCCTGAAGCGAATTCGACGGCTTGCCATCGACTCCGACCGGGACATCGCCAACCAGCGTCGTGCGGTAGAGCTGCCGGTCCGCATCGATCTGAAAAATATCGGACGGCGCCAGATGGCAGGTCGAGCGATTATCCCAGAAGGCGATATCGCCCGCCTTCCACCGAAAACGAACCGTGAAGTCCTGACGAACCGCATGTTCCCAGAGCAAGTGAAGCAATTGCTCGCTTTCGCGCGGCGCCAACCCGACTACCGATTTCAGGAAAGATGGACTGACATAAAGCGCCCGTTCGCCGGTTTCCGGATGCACGCGGACCAGCGGATGCTCGCTTGCCTGGCCTTTCGTCCGCAGCAGTTCCCTGTACTCTTCGGAAGACTCGGTGCCTTGTGCCGGCTCGAACCGGTGGACGCCGCGCAGCCCGTCGATAAACCCACGCAACGTTTCCGAAAGGCCGTTATAGGCGGCAACCAGGTTGGTCCATTGCGTATCGCCGCCATAGGGCGGAATATTCACGCCGCGCAATATCGATGCCGCGGGGGGGTTGATTGCCGCCGTAATATCGGCATGCCAGCCGGTCCAGGGCCTTTCCATCTTCCCGCCCGTCTTATAACGGTTCGCCTTGCGGTGTTTGGCGATCGAATAGATTTCCGGATGCTCTTCAACATTGCCGAAGACGGCATGACCGATCGTCAATTCGCCGAATTGCCGCGAGAAATCCAGATGCTGCTCGTGACTGAGATTCTGATCATGGAAAAAGATGACTTTCCACTTCAGCAGCGCCGCGCGGATTTCCATGACCGCTTTCGATGAAAGCGGTTTGGCCAAATCGACACCGCCAATTTCCGCGCCAATGTGAATGCTGACCGGATCGACCGTGATCTCGGTCGGCGCCGTTTCAAGGTCATGAATCGTTGCCGTATTACTCATATCGTTCTCACTCCGCTGCGTAAGCCGTGATGGGATCGCCTTCGATCGCCTTCGATGGTGTGCCGTCGACACCAACGGGTACCTCGCCAACCATCGTTACCCGATAAAGCTGGCGTTCCCCCTCGACTTCAAAAATATCGGTTGGCGCATGATGACACGCCCCCCGGTTATCCCAAAATGCGATATCACCCGCCTTCCAGCGGAACCGCACCGTATATTCCTGCCGAACCGCATGTTCCCAGAGCAATTCCAGGAAATACTGACTTTCCCGTGGCGTCATGCCCACGATCGATTTCAAATAGCTCGGGCTGATATAAAGCACCCGTTCACCGGTTTCCGGATGCACCCTGACAATGGGGTGTTCGCTGACGAGCTTCCGACGCTTCTGGTAATCTTCATAGGCCTGCGTCCCCGGCTCTAGATTTGGCGTTGCGGTATAATGCAAGCCACGCAGGCCATCGACGAAACGACGCATCGTTTCCGACAAGCCCTGATAGGCGGCACCGAGATTGGTCCACTGCGTGTCGCCGCCATAGGGCGGCAAGGTCACACCGCGCAAGATCGATAGGCCCGGCGGATTGATCGCAGACGTGATATCGGCGTGCCAACCCGTCCACGGTTCGACCATTTTCGGCGCCCCGAACTGATTCGCCGCACGTTTCTTAGCAATGGAGTAGATTTCCGGGTAGCCATCGATATGGCCAAACACCGCATGCCCGATAGTCGGTTCGCCAAAATACTTGGCGAAAGTGACCTGTTGTTCATGCGTAATGTCCTGGTCATGAAAAAATATAACTTTCCACTTCATAAGTGCTGCACGAACTTCTTTGACGGTCTCGGCGGAGAGCGGTTTGCTCAGATCAACGCCACCAATTTCAGCGCCGATGTGAATACTTAAGGGGTTTACCTCAATCGTGGCCGGCGCGTCCGCGTCGTTCAGCACAGCCGAAACCATCAGTCCTTCTCCTTTTGGAATTAGGGATGTTGATGCGTTCTTATGCTAGATCGTCCGGCGCCATATCACAATCATGACGGCCAAAACGCCGCACCGATCATGCTTGCGTGCCTTCCAGCCACGCATCGAGCGACGCATCGTCCTCGCCCGGCACATGCACGACGGTAAAGGTAAACGGGTCCGCTTCCAGAGGTTTGGTCGCGTCGAGGCCCATCTTGTCCGCCCGCCCATCCGCCGCGGATGGATCCAGCCGGGAGCCCTGAGCGCCGGAGACCACCATCAAATCCGTCGCGGCCTGGAACCGTGTGGCTACGGCCCATTCCACGGATACAGGATCGAGAATATCCACATCCTCGTCGACGACCGTGACCTGCTTGATATCGGCATGGCCCGCGAAAGCGCCCATCATGATGTTCTTCGGTTCGCCATCCCAGCGCTTGGCGATTTTGACGACGAGGTGGTAGCGGCACACGCCACCACGCGACAAATGCACGTCCCTGACGCTGGGGAAGGTCCGCTGCAGATGTGCAATGAGCGACGCTTCGCGCGGGATCGCGCCTAGTAGAAGATGCTCCATCGCCGCTGGTACGATCGTGTGGTACAGCGCGCCGTTGCGGTGCGTGATTGCATCGATCTCGATGACCTGGCGCTTGCCCGCCGGGCCGTAATATTGCGGAAATTCTCCAAACGGCCCTTCTTCTTCCCGGATTTCCGGCAACAAGCGCCCTTCGATGACAATTTCCGCTTCCGCCGGCACGCGCACGTCGTTCGTTTGACATTTCACGACGCGCAGTGGTGCACCCTGCAGTGCCCCGGCAACCTCCAACTCATCGCGATCGATTGGCAGGATCGCCTGAGACGCCAGCAACGTCAGAGGATCGACACCGATAGCGATAGAAACCGACAGCGCTTCGCCGGCCTCTTCCGCCGCGTCGTAAAATCGGTGCAGATCGCGCGGCAGGATCAGAATGCCCAAGCGGTCCGGGCCGTTGATCTGGATGCGATTGATCGAAACATTCTGAAAACCGGTCTTCGGATTAGCCGCAATGACCAACCCGGCGGTAATATAGGCGCCGCTGTCGTGCTCATTATGGGTCGGGATCGGCAAAACCTTCGAAACGTCGATATCACCTTTTAATACAATTTCTTGCGCCGGTGCAGAGCTTGGCGAAACTTCCGTCCAGGGAACCGGATTCAAAACCGCATCGCGAAATCGGTCGAGCATTTCATCCTCATCGACCCCCATGGCTTCTGCAATCCATGACCGCGACGAAACAATCCCGGAAACAATGGAAAGGTCATGCCCGCCCGGTGCCGGAAACAGCGTCGCCTTTTCGCCATCGCACCGCTTAGCGATCGCGGCCAAAGTAAATTCAAGGGGCACGTCCGGCTTGGTGCGTGCCAGCCGTCCTGTTTCCTCCAATCGGTCGATCCAGGATCGCAATGTGGTGAAGGGTGCATTTGGCCGTGCTGTCGTCATGCCCGGAATCCCCAAAATTTCGACCAATTCATTATCGTCAATCGCCGGTCGCGCTTTCGTCCAATATCGACACAGAATGCCATCCCAAGGTTTCTGACAAACCCGCCACGGCCCCAACGACAAACAAGGTGGGCGCGGACAGCCCGGCTTCCGCCACACGCTCGGGCAATCCATCCAATGTGGACGCGACGACACGCTGTGTCGGCATGGTGCCGTTTTCGATCGCCGCCGCCGGCGTGTCGGCTGCAAGTCCCGCGCCAATCAAATTTTGGCAAATTCGATCGATTTTCATGAGCCCCATATAGATAACCAGAGTCGTGTCCGGATCCGCCAAACGTACCCAGTCGAGATCGAGATCGCCGTTTTCAGCCATGTGCCCGGTCACGAAATGCACACCCTTGGCCAGACCGCGATGAGTCAGCGGTATCCCGGCATAGGCAGCACAGCCCATCGACGCAGTAATTCCAGGCACGATCTCGAAGGCAATGCCATGGCTCGCCAAATGGAGGGCTTCCTCGCTGCCGCGCCCAAAAATGAAGGGATCGCCACCCTTGAGACGAACGACGCGCCGGCCAGTCAATGCCTGCTTGACCAGCACCTCATTGATCGTGTCCTGCGGCATGAAATGCTTGCGTGACGCTTTTCCGGCGAAAATCCGTTCTGCGCTCTCCGGCACAAGGTCGAGGATGGCCGGCGACACAAGGCGGTCATAGACGATGATTTCGGCCTGTTCGAGAACGCGCACGGCGCGAACCGTCAGCAGCTCCGGATCGCCAGGACCCGCCCCCACCAAATAGACGCGCGGATTACGGCGCGACATGCGCATGCCTTCGCGTCTCGATCGCCAATGCCAAAAATTTCATGTCAGATGATGCCGGATTGAAGTTGGAATTTGCGGATACTACACCGCCAAGGTTAGCGCGTCTTCCCTCTCTCTTTGCAGACGGTTAGGGTGTGGCGAACAAACCAGCAGGAGACCAATTCATGCCCTATCAACCCTTCGATCTCACCGGCAAGGTGGCTCTCATCACCGGCGGCAATGGCGGGATTGGTCTCGGCATGGCGGACGCTATCGCACAAGCGGGCGGCAGCGTTTGCATCTGGGGAACCAATCCGGAGAAGAACGCGGCTGCACTGGCCCAGATCGAAGCCCACGGCGTGCCCGCGGCCGCAATGGTCTGCGACGTATCGCAGGAAGAGGAAGTCGAACGCTGTTTTGCCGAAACATTGGAGAAATTTGGCCGGGTAGATGGCTGTTTCGCCAACGCCGGCAGAAGCGGACGCGGCAATCTCACACCGTTCGTCGAAATGACGACGGAATCCTGGCGCGAGATCATGGGCGTGAATCTGGACGGCGTCTTCTACACCTACCGTGCCGCCTGCCGCCACATGATCGAGCGCGGTGATGGCGGACGGCTGGTCGTCACGGCGAGCCTTGCCGCCCTGTCCGGTGCAGCCCGCAACGAACATTATGCGGCAACCAAGGGCGCAGTGGTATCGATGACCTATGCCCTTTCTGTCGAAATGGCACGTTACAAAATTACGGCCAATGCGATCCTGCCGGGTTGGATCGAAACGGCGATGACGGAAAGCGCCTTCAACTGGGACAAGTTCGCCGACGCGGTGAAGCCGCGTATTCCCGCGCGCCGCTGGGGTGAGGGTAAGGATTTTGGCGGCATCGCCGTTTACCTGATGTCGGACGCCAGCGCCTATCACAGCGGCGACACCCTGCTCATCGACGGCGCCTATCAGAAATTCTGATTGGCCAGGCGTTTGCGGAAGCGACGATCTCGCTTCAGGTGCCATTCGCGGCTCATCGCCTCGCCGCGGTTTTTATAACGTTCGGCGTAGAGCAATCGCCAATCGCGGCCCCGCGTGGATCGGGCACCCTTGCCCGCATTGTGCGTCGCCAGCCGCTTCTCCAGATCGGTAGTCCATCCGACATAGGTCCGCGGGCCCTTGTCACTGCCCAGGATGTAGACGAAGCACGCCATATCCTACCCGTCGTCCGATAAGCCGCGTTTACCCCGATTTTTCTTGATTCCGCTGCGCCTCTTCTTGGAATCCAGCCGGCGCTGTTTCGCGGCCTTGCCTGGTTTGGTAGGGCGGCGATATTTCGGCGGTGTCGCGGCATCCCGGATCAGGCCCGCCAGCCGTTCGCGCGCGTCCTGGCGGTTTCGGTCCTGACTGCGAAATCGGTTCGCCGTGATCAAAATGACGCCGTCGCGGTTCATCCGCCGGCCGGCGATGGGAACGAGGCGCAAATAAACGGCGCGCGGCAGGTTCGGCGAGTTCGCCGCATCGAACCGCAACTGGACCGCCGTTTCGACCTTATTGACGTTCTGACCACCCGGCCCCGGCGCCCGGATAAAGCGCTCCGTCAGTTCGTCTTCGGCAAGCATGATGGAAGATGTGACTTCTAACATGCACACAGTATAGCGGGTATGGATGGTACCGGGTGGCTTTGTATTTGTCCGGACAAGGGTGCTAGGCTTCGCAGCAGTCAAAACGACAATCCCGAACAGCGGAGAACAATATGAATGTCGGATTTATCGGCCTCGGCACCATGGGAGCCAGCATCGCGCTCAATGCGATCAAAGGGGGCCACAAGCTCACCGTCCATGACATCAACCCGGATGCTGCGGCGGAGCATCTGAAGCTGGGGGCGACCTGGGCCGACACGCCAAAGCAGGTCGCTGAAGCAAGCGAAGTCGTTTTAACGTCACTGCCAGGTCCTCCCGAAGTCGAAGCCGTAGTGCTTGGCAAAAACGGTTTGATCGAAGGGTTCAAGCAAGGCAGCGCCTATTTCGACCTCAGCACCAACTCGCCGACGGTGATCCGCAGCATTCACGCCGCCCTTTTAGAGAAAGGCGTTCAGACCCTCGACGCCCCCGTCAGCGGCGGGCCGGATGGGGCCCGTTCGGGTAAAATGGCGATCTGGGTCGGCGGCGACGAAGCCACCTTCAACAAATTCTTACCTGTTCTCGACAGTATGGGCGATGCGCCCTACTACGTCGGGCCAATCGGCGCCGGCGCCGTCGCCAAGCTGGTTCACAATTGCAGCGGCTACATCCTCCAGACGGCCCTTGCGGAAACCTTCTCCATGGGTGTGAAGGCGGGCGTCAACCCGGAAGGCCTCTGGCAGGCCCTACGCAAGGGGGCTCTTGGCCGGCGGCGGGTCTTCGACACGATGGCGCGTCAATTCCTGCCCGGCCGTTTCGATCCGCCCGATTTTGCCCTCAAGCTGGCCCGCAAGGATGTGGCGCTCGCCTGCGAGGTCGGCCGCGAATTCGACGTGCCGATGCGGCTCGCGCATATGACCTTGATGGAAATGACAGAAGCGATGAACCGGGGCTGGGAAGGCCGCGACTCACGTGTCGCCATGACCTTGCAGACCGAACGCGCGGGCGTCGACATCAAGGTTTCCGACAATCGCATCGCCGAAATCCTCGCCGAGGAATGAGCGATACCCGGTGAGCGCCGCGTAGCCCCAACGCTTATGGGTTCAGCGCGACTCTCGCCGGGGCAATCGGCAGGCCGGGGACATCGACACGTGTCCTGTAAATCGTGCCGCAATTTTCGCGTGGCCCGTTACGCGACCCGGTCACCACATAAAGATCCTTCATATCCGCGCCTCCGAAGCAGACGCTGGTGACCATCGGCAGCGGGACCGGCAATTCGGTGCGCAACGACCCGTCTGGTTCGAACACCGACACCCGGTTCCCATCCGCCATCGCGACCCAGACCGAACCGTCTTCGGCCACCGCCATACCGTCCGGTGTCCCGCCGGAAATACTGGCGAAGGTTTTCCATCCGGCAACGTCTGCATCGTCGGTAATATCATAGGCCCGGATCAAATCGGCGCGGGCGTCGTTGTGGTAGAGAATCTTGCCGTCGGGCGAAAAGCCCATGCCGTTCGTCAGGATAATGCCGTCCGACACGGTGCGAACCGATCCATCCAGATCGATGACATGAAGATGGCCCGGACGCATCTCGTCACCGGAAAACACACTGAAGCCGAGCGACCCGACCCAGACACGGCCAGCCGCATCCGTGGTAAAATCGTTGAACCCGATAGCGACATCGGTCACATCCGGTCCCAACAGGGTCGCCGATGTTGTGCCGTCGAAACTTTCATAGATGATCTCGCGTCCACCAATAACGAGCCCTCCGGCGACATGCGGCGTCATGCCGCCGACACCGCGCCGCTTCGGCACGATGGTGCTGATGTCGCCATCCACGCTCAGCGCTCTGACACCACCATTGATCACATCGCTATAGATCAGGCCTCGTTCGTCATCCCAGACTGGACCTTCGATCAGGCCATAGCCCGTTGCCAGTTCTTCCATCATCCCCTGCCTCCTCAACGCAAGCTCTCGGCAAGTGAAGCATACAGCGTCTTGGCGTGCCAGCGCAGGTCGGGCACACTCTCGGGAATTGGCTAAGGAGGTTAGGATGGGTGCAGAGGCAAAAATTCTCGAACTGGGAATCCAACTCCCGGAACCGCTCACGCCAGCCGGCAATTATGTCGGTGCAACGACTGTCGGAAACCTTGTTTATCTTTCGGGCGAAGGGCCGCGCCGGCCGGACGGGCATTCTTCGGGCAAGGTCGGCCGGGACTTCACGGTAGAGGAAGCGCAGGCCGAAGCGCATATTGTCGGTCTCAATATGCTGACGACGCTGAAACAGCAGATCGGCGATCTCGACCGGGTTCGGCAAATCGTCAAAGTCCTCGGCATGGTCAATGCGGTCCCGGAATTCAAGCATCACCCCGCCGTAATAGACGGGTTTTCGAATTTGATGGTTGAAGTCTTTGGAGAGAGGGGTCGGTGCGCACGCTCCGCGGTCGGCATGGCATCGCTGCCATTCCAAATTCCCGTTGAAATCGAAATGATCGTCGAAATTGAGTGAGACCAAAATGACGAACCCAATCGGTGATAGCGCAGCGTCTTTTATCGCCGCGGCCACCACCCGTACCTATTCTCCCGAAATCATCGACATGGCGAAGCGCTGTCTGGTCGACTGGATGGGCGTTGCGATCGGCGCCGTCGATCAACCGGTTTCCCGTGCGGTACGGGAAACGGTCGACTCTTGGGGTGCTGTTGGTAAAGCGCAAATCTTATGCGGACCGAAGACCGCACCAGCCCTCGCCGCCCTCGTTAACGCCACGATGGGGCACGCCCTCGACTTCGACGACACGCGCGGCCATGCGCCGAGCCATTTAAGCTCGCCAACCTGGTCCGCCGTGCTGGCGCTCGCGGAAGCGCACGATGCCGACGAGGCGCAGGCGCTCAACGCGTTCATCACGGGATATGAGATCGCTGCCGTCCTCGGCGATGGTGGTATCGGGAACAGGATGCAGGCGGCGGGGTTTCATCCGACGCCCGTCTTCGGCCGCCTTGCCGCCGCGAGCGCGGCAGCCGTTCTGCTGGGTCTTGATCAAGATCAGACCGCCAACGCACTCGGCGCCGCGGCAACAACGGCGGGGGGCATGACCGCCTCGTTCGGCACCATGGGCAAACCGTTTCATTCCGGCAACGGTGCCATGGAAGGCGTCTTGGCGGCGGAGATCGCCTCCCGCGGCTTCGAGGCGGCGCAACACCTATTCGACGCCGGGGGCGCGTTTGCCGACAGTTTGGTACAAACCGATGCGCCGAAACTCGGCGACGCCGCCTTCACCAGCGGAGAAAGCCTGTTCGACAATTCCTTCAAACCCTATGCCTGCGGCAAGCTCATTCACGGTCATATCGATGCGGCACGGGAACTGCGATCCAAACTCGACATCGGTACAATCGAAAAGATTCATTGTCAGGTGGCCGCGATCAGTAGCAAGCTCGTCGGACACCCGACACCGACCGAGCCCTTGCAGGGCAAATTCAGCATCGCGTTCTGCGTTGCCGTGGCCCTGCTCGGAAACCCGGTGCAACTCGCCGATTTTTCGTCCGAAAGAATGGAAGACCCCCGAGTTCGCGGCCTCATGGACCGGGTTACCCTTTCCATAAACGCCGATGTTGGCCGCTACGGCGCGGCCATGGACATCACGCTAAAAAATGGGGAAACCGTGAGCGCTTCGATTGAAAGATCGCGCGGCAACCCGGAAAATCCTGTCTCCTGGGGCGATTTGAAAGAAAAGTTCGAGGGGCTCGTTTCACCGGTCCTCGGCGCGAAGACCGAAGCGCTTTACAACACGCTCTATTCGTTCGAACGGTCGGGGTCATTCGAAAAAATGTTGAAACTCACCCAAGCCAAGCCTTAAGCCGCTTACTCGATTTCCATCAGCCCCGGGGCTGTGTCGTCGGGCTCCAGGTCATGGCCAAAAGCGATGATGTGACCATCGGGGTCACGAATATCGAAATCGCGGGAACCGTAGAACGTGTCTTCCAACTCCCGAACGATCTCGACGCCCTTATCGCGAAATTCCCTGCAAAGCGCATCCGCGTCTTCGACATAAACATACGCCGCCCAATATTGATTGACCGGCACGGCGGCCTCGTCCCGAGACCGGTCCAACGCGAAGGAGACGCGGCCACGCTGCACAATCGCGAAATCGGGACCGTCGCCCCAGGTGCCGTGCGAGACAAAGCCCAACTTGTCGCAATAGAAAGCCTCGCTGGCGGTAACGTCGGAAACTTGCAGGACAGGCATGGCGCGGATCATCGCAACCTCAATTACGGCTTATGCGGCATCCGCGCCACACCGTATCTGCCTTAGGCGTCGACCCGCGCGGTCGCCGATCCCAGAATGACGGTTTTGCCGTCCTGATTGACAGTTTCCAGTTTGAGGTCGACAACCTTGTCGCCACCCTCATCCCGGACTTCCATAACCGTTGCCTTGGCCGTCAGCGTATCGCCCGGCCAGACCTGGTTGGTGAATCGGACGCCATATTTCTTCAGGCGGCCATCGCCAACATAATTCGTCAACATCTTGCCGGTCAGCCCCATCGACAGCATGCCGTGCGCGAACACGCCGGGATAACCAGCCGCTTCCTTGCAATAGAGGTCGTCGGTGTGCAGCGGGTTGTAATCGCCAGAGGCACCCGAATACATCACAAGCTGGGTGCGGGTCAGATCGTCGACGACGACTTCTTCGTGCACGTCGCCTTCGTTCAAATTGCTAGCGCTTAAAGCCATTGTCTTTCCTCCCTCAGCTCTGATCGACCGGGCGTTCGGTCTTGACGCCGACACCGCGTGAGGTGATGACCAGTTCACCGTTCTGATCGTGATATTCCTGAATGGTCTCGGTAAAGGTCAATTTACCGGCGCGCTTGCTTTCCTTTTCCCAAGTCTTGCCCGGCTTGACCGTTACGGTCAGTTGATCGCCCGGCTTGAGCTGGCGGTGATACTCGAAATGTTGCTCGGCATGCAGTCCGCCGCTGCTTTTTGGCTTCTCGGTGACACTGGTCGGGTTCTTGCCGGAACCGAACCATTCCTGGCTCGGCCGCCACCGCAGAAAATAATCGGGATCGAACTGCGCAACCGACCGCGGGAATGTCGGCGGCGCGATGATGTGGCCGACCTCGGTCGTCTTGGCGTATTCCTCATCGTAATAGATTCGGTTTTCGTCGCCGACCGAACGGGCGAACATCATGATATGCGACCCTTCGACTGGCATTTTGATATCGTCGGACACGGGTAGTCTCCTTTGCGCGCGATGGAATTTCGACTCGGTGTAAGCTCGAATATTAGGCAGGCTATTTCGTATTGCGCAATCCCATCGCGCCCAACAATTGAACTGTGTCTAGCCCTTTTCCAACCCGCAGCGGATTGGTAGTGTCCCGCGCCCACGAAACGCTCCCCTCACCTGCGCGAGTTATTCCATGAATATGCAAAATATTCCGACACCTCTCGAACTGCCGCCGACAACGGTCAAGCCGGAATGGATCGACTTCAACGGCCACATGAATGTGGCCTACTATCTGTTGGCCTTCGACGAGGCATCGGAAACCCTGGACGCCTTTCTCGGGCTCTCGCCGGAATACCGGGCACAGACGAATAATGGCACTTTCGCCGGCGATATCCATATTTCATACCGCCAAGAGGTCAAGGAAGGCGATCCGCTGCGCATGACCGGACGGGTCATCAATTGCGATTCCAAGCGGGTGCATTACTGGCTTGAGATGTTCCACGCGACGGAGGGCTATCTTGCGGCAACCGCCGAATACATGATCCTGCATATCGACATGTCGGTGCGCCGCGTCTCCCCGATGGCGCCAGACCTAGCCGACTGGATAGGTAAAGTGAGCGAAGCACACGCGGCACTTGGAACGCCCGAAGGGCTCGGCAAGGTCATGAACGTTCCCAGCAAATAGGAAACCTAGAAACAAGGACAAAGAATGCCCGACACACACGACATTCCGGCCCCACTGGAATTGCATACCGAAACCGTCCGTCCGGAATGGATCGATCATAACGGCCATATGAACATGGCGTATTACGTGCTGGCCTTTGACGAGGCGTCGGGACCGTTATTGCGTTTTATCGGGATCGATCAGGCCTACCGCGACCGAACCGGACTCGGCACCTTCACCGGCGACTTCCATATCCGCTACGTGCAGGAAGTGATGGAAGGCGATCCCCTGCGGTTTCGCCAGCAGCTCGTCGATTGCGACGAGAAACGGGTTCATTACTGGCTGGAAATGTTTCATGCCGAAAAGGGCTATCTGGCCGCCGAGGCGGAAGCCATTACACTGCATGTCGACTTGAGCGCCCGTAAGGTCGCACCATTCCCACCAGCGGTCTACGCGCGGGTGAAGGCTCTTTACGAGGCGCACAAACATCTCCCCTTGCCGGAAAATCTCGGGCGTCAAATCCGCGTGAAGCGCCGCTAGCGCGAAAGCTCTACCACGGACCCGCAAGTTCCGTCAGAACGCGCTGTTCCCGGTAATATAACAGATGTGTTCTACCCGTTAACCGCTGCAGTAAAGGTGCTTCGAATTTAAGGTGGTGCGCGTGAGCGGCGTAGGCTTTGTCGTGCCCGGGAACGGCGGCGCAGATCCAATCAGTATCGGAGTAGTAGTCCGTCCAGCGACTAAGGCGGGGTGGCGCTAGGAGACCGTCCAGTTCGCGCTTCATCCAATCTGACCGGCAACGCAAAACGGCAAGCGGTGAGCCCAACGTAATGAGCCGAAGTCGCGAAAGTTCGGATTCTCCGGGCCATTCCCGCAAGGCGTCGGCGGCAATCACAGTGCCGAAACTGTGCGCGACCACGACGACCTCGTCATAATCCTTCGCCAGGACGCGCTCCAATGTCGCGACGATGCGTTCCCGCATTCGGTCGCGCAGCCCGACCTGGCGAGTATCGTCACCGGCCTCCGGCACGCTGTTCTCCATGTACTGCTTCGTGGCGCGCGCGATACCAACCAATTCGTCGACATTGATGACACTGAGCAGCGCCGCGGTAAGCATCCATAGTTTCCAGTCACCAATGCTGCCAGCCAGCAGAATCAGACCGTCGAACACGGCTTTGACTTCCGGAATCTTGTCCAACTCCGGCGGCAATCCGGTTTTTGACAAAGCTTGCGCTGCGATTAGGACAATGGAGGCGTACCACAGGACCAGCAGTAAGGCCCCGAAGAAGAGACCGATACTCATCGTTGGAGAGATGGTAAAGGCGCGCCAAGCCCGCCAGTCCAGCAACCAGTAGACCAGCAAGTCAAAACCATTCCACAACTTTCTCCAGGGGCTCAAAGTCGAGGGATCGGGAACAAGATCTGTCCAGTAAGCCTCGAATACATCGATCACATTTGGCCAGCGATCTTCCTCGCCGTTATCGCGCGGGGCTTGGACCTCGATCCGCTGGCCCGTCTCACCAACGATCTCCACGGGTCCAACGGGGACTAGGCGGCGGCGCTGCACGACGGCAATCAGATTGTCGATCAGCACCTGGCGGCGGAAGTTGCGCTCCTCGCGCACCATTCCCGGAACTAAAACGATTGCTCGTTTGACACCATCCGTGTGTGCATTTCCTTCATCGGCCATTTTCAGCCTCCTTTGCGTAACCCGAATTCAGGCTATCCCAGGGTGCAGCAAGTGTTAAGCGTTGGCGCTTTCGGTTACCGTGCCGGGGAACAGTTCAATTGAAAAGGAACCTTCCGTGAAAATTACCCGCATCTATACCGACGCCGACGGCGAATCGCATTTCGACGAACTTGAGGAGCCGGGCGTCGAGTTCCGCAGCAACGCCAACTATACGCGTGCGATAGAGGCTTATGGCTTGATGTTCCGCACAACCGAGCCGCTGGGCGATGCGCCGGCCCTTGGCGACTGGCACACCGCGCCGCAACGGCAATATGTGATGTTCCTGAATGGTGAAACGGAAATTGAAGTCAGCGACGGCGAGAAACGTCTCTTCAAGTCGGGCGACGTCTTCCTGGTCGAAGACACGACCGGCAAGGGCCACCGCAATCTTCGGCTCCACAAGGAGCCGGAACTGTGGGCATTCGCCCGGGCACACTAGCGCGGAGCATCAGACCAACGGCATCACATCGCTGGCGAAACCCTCCATACGGTCAAGCATTTCGCTTTCCGTATTGGCGGTCAGGTTGAGGATCATCATGCTCACGCCGGCATCGGCGAAAACGTTGATATCTTCCGCCCGCTGTGCCGGCGTGCCAGTGAAGCTCAGCCGGCCGCCGTCGCGGTGCGGCTGCTCCGCTTCGTTATGGAAGGCGCAATTGTAACTCAGGGTGATCGTCGCCGGATCACGGCCCGCCGCTTCCGCCAGTTCGAAGAGCTTATCGCGCCGCGCGCTGTAGGCTTCGACCGTATCCATGCGGAATTTCGGGTTGCTGCCGAACGGATACCAGCCATCGCCATGCGAGACGACGCGGCGTAGCGCCGGCATACTTTCACCACCGATCCAGATCGGCGGGTGCGGATCCTGTACCGGCCGGGGATCTGTATCGATATTGTCGAACTTGACGAAGTCGCCGTCATAGCGCGGTGCCGCCTCGGTCCAGGCCGCCTTCATCGCATCGATATATTCATTGGTCACCTGACCGCGCGCCTCGAACGGTGGCAGGCCGAGCGCTTCGAATTCCTCGCGCATCCAGCCCGCGCCGACACCGACCGCGATCCGGCCACCGGACAGCACGTCCATCGTCGCAATCGATTTCGCCATGAAGAGCGGATTGCGGTGCGGCACGACAATGACCGAACTCAACAACCTGATCTTGGTTGTTGCCGCGGCAAGCCAGGCCATCAGGGTGAATTGTTCCATGCAATCCGAACCGCCGACATCGAGCCAGGAAAAACGGCCTGTCTCGCTATAGGGATATTTCGCCTCGACGGTCTTCGGGATCACGATGTGATCGGAGACGGTGAGATAGCCATATCCCCACGCTTCGGCCTTCTCGGCGATGTTGCGGATCGTCTCTGGCTTGGCCAGGGGGCCACGGAACGGTGCGCTAACGCCGAATTGCATGATCTTCTCCCAAGGAAGCAATGAGGTTCCGGCGATACTAACCCGACGACTTCGTAACACCAACCAACAGGTAAATAGCCCTATCAAAATTACGGGATGGAGGTCTAAACTAACCGTCTTCCGAACGGCTATTGGACAGAGAGCGAACAATGCAAGCAGTCGTATTTCTTGGTGACCGGAAACTCGAATTCATGGAATTCCCCGATCCAACACCAGGTCCGGGCGAAGCCATCATCGAAATTAAGGCGTCCGGCATGTGCGGCAGCGACCTGAAGACCTATCGCGTGAAAGGCGGCGCCGCAGCATTGGGCATGGCAGGCGACGGCAGCCCTATCATTGCGGGACATGAACCCTGCGGAATCGTCGCCGCAGTCGGCGAAGGCGTTTCGGAGGCCATGGCCAAGGTCGGCGACCGCGTCATGGATCACCATTACAGCGGCTGCGGCGTGTGCATGCATTGCACCGAAGGATGGTCGCAACTTTGCATCGAGGGCGCAACGGTTTACGGCGCCAACGGCCATGGCGCACATGCGAAATATATGAAGGTACCGGCACATACTCTCGTCAAATTGCCGGATTCCCTATCGTTCAAAACCGGCGCGGCGATTTCTTGCGGGACGGGAACGGCCTATGGCGCCTTGAAGCGGCTGGACCTCGCCGGCGACGAGACGATTGCCATTTTCGGGCAAGGGCCCGTCGGGCTCAGCGCAACACAACTTGCAAAGGCGATGGGCGCGCGCGTCATCGCGCTCGATATCGGTGAAGAGCGCCTTGAGCTGGCGAAAAAATTCGGTGCCGACGAAGTCATCGACCCGCAATCGAACGATGTTGTCTCCGCCATCCGCGATTTGACGCAAGGTCGCGGGGCGCAAAAGTCGCTCGATTGCAGTTCCAGTTCCGAAGCGCGCCGGGCTGCGGTTCAATGCGTCCGCACCTGGGGTACGGCCTGCTTTGTTGGCGAGGGCGGCGATGTCACGATCGACGTCTCCAATGACATGCTGCGCCGCCAGGTCAGCATTGTCGGCTCCTGGACGTTCAGCAAAACAGGCCAGGCCGATTGTGCTGCCTTCGTTGCGGAACGGAAGATCGATGTCGATGCGCTGTTCACCCACGAATTCAAGCTTGAACAAGCGGAAGAGGCCTACAAACTGTTCGACACCCAAACGACGGGCAAAGGCGTTTTCCTGATGTAACCGGTAGGCCGCGCGTTCGTGGCTGCCAGCGACCAAAACCGAGGTGCTTTGATGTCCGACGTCGATCAGTTATCCCGAGAAATCGACGAGCTTGAAACCGCCGCCCGCACCTACGACGCACGGCACGAGTTCATCGAGAATTTCGCTTATCCGGAAGGCACGCAAATCGCGGTGAACTTCACCTGCGATTTCGACGCGATGCTCTTCCGCCGCTATCTCAACGAGCCGCCGATGCAGTTGGCGCAAGGAGAATTCGGCGGCCGAGTCGGCATCTGGCGGCTAATTGAACTTTTCAATTCGCACGATGTTAAGGCAACGATTTTCACGCCGGGGCGCATCTGCGAGCTCTATCCGCAATCGCTCATGGCCGCCCATAACAGCGGGCACGAGATCGCCGATCATATGTGGGAACACCACGTCCCGAAGGACATGCAACTCGAACACGACCACATCCGGAAATCGACAGCGGCGCTGGAAAAAACCGTCGGCAAACGCCCGGTCGGGACCCGCAGCCGGCATACGCTGTCCCTGTTGAAAGAGGAAGGCTATCTCTACAACTCACATGGCTCGGCAGCGCATCTGCCGCATTACATGCGCGACGACGATGGAGAGAACTGTCTTCTTAACATTCCCTTCCATTACGCCATCGACGACGCCATGTATTTCAAATTTGCGTGGCTCAGCAGCGATAACGCGGCACAGCGCATCACCGACCCCAACCGGGTTTTCGATTTGTGGTGGGCAGCGTTCGAGCAGCAGTACCGGCAGGGCGGCTATCTGAATTTCTGCCTGCATCCTTTCGTGTCGGGGCGCGCGATGCGGATCGATATGCTCGATCGCCTGATCTCGCGGATGAAAACCCTGCCCGGCGTCTGGTTCCCCACATGCGAGGAATTCGCCCGCTATTGCGTTGAGAACTTTCCGCCAAAATCGCGAGGTGCGTGAGCCATGCCCTGGAAAGAAGGCTACACGATCTCAGACGAAAAGAGCCTCGTCGACAGCGACGTCCGCTGGCCGGACGGCAATCGGGTTTGCGTCACCGTGATGCTCGATCTCAGTCTGGCAAGTGGATCACAAGGACTCACCGCGGCCGACCTGCGTAATTCAAGTGCGACCTTTGGCTTGAACGAAGGCATTTCACAGGTTCGCTCGCTCCTGAACCGGTTTGGTATCAAGGCAACCGTCACCGTGCCGGCTGCGATGGCCAATATCCTTTCGGACACCATACTTGCGTTGCGGGACGAGGGTCATGAAATCGCCGCGTTGGGTCTCAAGCATGAGGACGTCAGCACCCTCGACCGCGAAGACGAGAAAACGCGGCTCGACATGACCACCGAGATTTTGACCAAACTGACGGGAGAACGGCCTTCAGGCTGGTTCGGACTGCCTCGCTCCGGCGACCCCTTCGCCGGCGGCACGATCAGCGCCAACACGATGGATCTGCTCATCGATGCCGGATACCGCTATATGGGTAACGGCCTGTCGGACGATATTCCGCATTATTGGGTGACGGATTTCGAACAAAAGCGGGCGATCCTTACGATGCCCTACTTCTATCATTTCGATGACCAGTTCTTCCTCATGTTCCCCAAGAAGGGCACCGGGCTAGAGCATGCCGATGCCCTGTTTGCGAACTGGACCGCGGAGTTCGATGCGCAATACAAACGCGGCCGCTATTTCAATATGACCATTCATCCGCACGCAATTGGGTGGTGCAATCGCCTTAAGCTCCTGGAAGACTTTTTTGCCCGGATGCGCGACCGGCCTGGTGTCTGGAACCCGACGGCCGATGAGGCTGCGCGTTATTGGTTGGAAACCTACCCACAGGAAACTGCACTTAAGCTCGAGCCGAGCATCTGGAAGGATTATCCAGGGAGTTTAAGTTGATTCGCTAAAGTACGGTTTAAACGGTCCGTGGTGTGATCGCAGGCACTGACGTATATTACGATGCGCGAATAAAAATTTAACGCGCGTGACCGAGAACATATACCAATCGATTCTTCAGCGAGGAGCACAAATCATTGACCGACGCCATATTGGTAGTGGGTGGTGCAGGCTATGTGGGAAGCCACGCCTGTAAGGCATTGGACCAAGCAGGTTTCCTTCCCGTCACCTATGACGATCTCTCAACAGGGTTTGCCTCAGCGGTGCGCTGGGGGCCGCTAGTTGAAGGCCGTATGTCCGATAGCGCGCGGCTGCAAGCCGCTATCGCCGAGTACAAGCCCGTTGCGGCAATGCTGTTCGCCGGCTCCATCGCCGTCGGCGAATCGGTTGCGGATCCATCGAAATATTATCGCAACAATGTGGGTGGGATACTGGCACTGCTTGAAGTCTTTCGGGCAAAGGATTTAAACCGTTTGGTCTTTTCAAGCACGGCCGCGGTCTATGGCGAGCCGCAATCCGTCCCGATCCACGAGGATCATCCCCTTCGACCCACAAACCCTTACGGTTGGACAAAGCTGATCATCGAGCAGGTCCTGAGTGACTACGCAAACGCTTACGGCCTGCGGTCCACGTCCCTGCGCTACTTCAACGCCGCCGGCGGCGATCCGGATGGCAATATTGGGGAGAACCACGATCCCGAAACGCATCTGATTCCACTCGTACTCGATACGGCGCTGGGAAAGCGGGCGCAAATTGATGTCTTCGGCGACGATTATGACACGCCTGACGGAACCTGCGTGCGGGATTATATCCACGTCGATGATCTCGCGTCGGCACATATCCTTGCGTTACGGCGAATTATCGCCACGCAGGAGGGCGGCGCGGAAGCTTTCAATTTGGGAAATGGTAACGGTTTTTCAGTTCGCGAGGTCATCGAGGCCGCTCAAAGCGTCACGGGCAAGGAAATTCCCACGCGAATGGCACCTCGGAGGGCGGGCGACCCCGCAATACTGATCAGTTCCGCAGAACGCGCCCGCGAGGTACTGGATTGGAAACCCCAGCGTGCAAACCTTGAAACTCAAATCGCCGACGCCTGGAAGTGGCGGCAAAATCTATGAGCGTTTCCGAGCGCGCCTCATACGATCATGCCTTCAGCCCTTTGATCTTGTGCGCATACAAGGGGCCTGTTAGGTATTACAGATGGTTTCCATCAAACATTGTAATTAAGTGGTTTCGTAAAGTATTCAGAAATTCTTAACATCTTGAGCGGCTATTTAGTATTTAAAATGTTTTAATTTTACTAGGTTCTTACCTCGTTTTTTCGTTCTTCCCACTCATCTGAAAACAGGCGGAACATGATAATTATCGGTTTAGGTACCGGCCGTTCGGGCACGGCCTCATTGGCAAACCTCCTCAACAGCCAAACGGACGCCTTGTGTTTTCATGAGATGAACCCGAGTTGCGTCAAATTTGCGGGTACCCCTCGGCCCATCCTCAACACAATCGACGAATATCAAGCAATTCTGGACGGCGGCGACTCCGCCATGCTGACGGTCGATTTATCGCGCGGTGTCGCTGCGAAAGCATATGATGAACTTTGCAAGATGCCGCATCTAAATTTGATCGGGGACATCGCGTTTTATTATCTGACTTATGTCGAGAAAATTGCCGCCCACAATTCGAATGTGCGGTTTATTTGTCTGAAACGCGACCGGTCTAAAACGGTGCAGAGTTGGATACGGCAAGCGAGTCTCGGAAAATGGCCGTCGAAACGGTTGGGCGATCGTATCTCGAGCCTGATTGTTCGAGAGGCCTATCATGAAAGCCGCAATTTTTGGATGGAGCATGATGGCTCCGTTTGGCAACCGGACCCGGTTTGGGACAAATGCTTTCCAAAATTTCCTGGTCCCACGATGCAAGAGGCGATCGAGCAGTATTGGGATTATTATTACGAACAGTCGGAAGTGTTGGCGAAGAAGCTTCCGAACGTTTTCCGCATTGTCGAAACGGAGCAGATTAATATTCCGGAATTCCAATCCGACCTGCTTTCATTTTGCGGTGTGGCACCGGAGAATCAGATCAACGCCGATGCGCATATCCACAAATCCAAAGCAAAATAGATTTTCATAGGCTCCATCTATGCCGCTTTTCTCAATCATTATCGCGACACGTGACCGTCCCGAACTTTTCGGCGACGCATTGAACTCGGTATTGTCGCAGAGCTTCGAGGACCTAGAAGTCATTGTCGTAAATGACGGATCGGCCGAGGCGAACGGCCCCGCTTATGACGCAACGCTCAGCGGCGCACGCCAAAAGTTCGGTCGCGACGTGCACTATCACAAGCTGATACACCGGCCGCGGGGACATGGACAAAGCTATTCTTTCAATTACGGTGCTGCCCAGGCGACCGGACAGTATATTGGGTTTCTCGACGACGACGATACCTGGACTGATCCGGAACACCTAGCCGCAGCGGCAAGGACCCTGGCGAGTCCGGCTAACGGCCCCAACGCCATTGATCTGTACATGACCAGACAAGCCGCATTCTTGCTCGACAAGCCGCAACCGGGACCCATTTGGCTCGACACTCTGGAACAGGAACTGCTCGGACGCGGCGTCTCGCCGGACGCCGAGGGCATTTTCGACGTTTCTGTCGGCGACCTAATGGCGACAAACGGGTTTTGCCATCTGAATACCTTCATCATCCGCCGCGACCTTTATGAAACGGTTGGCGGTATGGACGAAGGCATCCGCTGGGAATGCGACCGAGATATATTTCTGCGGCTGGTTGACTCAGCGAAAATTATGAAATTTTCGCCGCAAGTCATTTCGCGTCACAACATACCCGACCCATCAAAGTCCAATAATATGACGACATCGGTTTCGATGCTGGAAAAACGTCTTTTCCAAGTACGCGTGCTGGACAAAGCAGCACTGCTGTCCGCACACCCCAGCATTCGGAATCACGGCCAACGGCATAAAGCATTTGTGCTAAAGAAAATCACAGAGGAGCTCGCGGAAAACAGCCGCTATCGTGATGCGGCTCGATATGCGCGCGAAGCGCTCGGCACCGGGCCATCAATAAAGTGGTTGGCTTATACGATGTGGCTAAGCTTTCGCTCTGCGTTTAGCCGCTAAACTTACTCGTCTGCCAGCGGCGCGCACGATGGAACGCCGTGCGGGAGACCTAAGAGTTCAGCTTTCCCGGACTTTTTTATCGAATTTCTGGAATAAGCCGAGACATCGACCAAGCCCAATCTGGATGCTGCCATAAAGATAGTATTTTCGATAAAGCTGACGTATCGACTGTTCGCCACTTTCCACCGCGCGCTTTATTTCATTGTACTGTAGCTCCCGCTTCGGCCGCATCGTCGGGATGGCCCCTCCGTCGAATCGTAGTTTCCATTTGTGCACCCAATCGTCTTCAAGCGCACAATCAAAATGCAGCAGCTTCAACAGGTTTGTTTTTCCGACCTTTGCCGTTTCTCCAAAGCGCGGCCGGTGCGTGTTTTCATACGCGACGATTTCAGCATTCGTCCGAAAGAGCGTTTTCCCGACCAAATGGCCAAAGAATCCATCATCGCTGAACTGGAAAATTCGTTTGTAAAACAGCGGTACAAGACATCGATTTATTCTATTCGGTAGGACCTTGAAATACTTGGACTCAAACGGCGCAGCAGTAATGGACTTTTTATCGTGAACCGCTTCGTAAGGGTGCAAAAGTACCGCATCCATCCCATCGAAAGCCTCCGTTAGAACCGCCTTAAAATTTTGGTCTGGATACAAAAGTTCATCACCATCTATGGGAGCGATGATGTTTATATCTCGTTCCTTGCAGAGTTCTACAGCCCGCCTGAAATTGTGAATGTTTCTTTCAATCAAAATGTTTGAGCGCTCGACTCCTCGTTCAAGCCAATATTCCTTAGTGCAGCTGATGCACGTAATTCGGTCGTTATCATGAAGGATCGAAATATTGTTTTCGCGTGGCTTGTCGAAGAATAAAAAAATGTGGTCGACACCAATATCAAGGTGATAAAGGCAAAACCGGATGGAAGCTTCCGGCGCTTGGGAAACTGTCGCAACAACGGCAATACTCTCAACCATCTCTTGCTCGACTTTATTCGAATGACAGGACTGACTGTACGATCAGATTGTCGTCAACCGTTTGTTTTACTCAGAACGACACAGCCTTTCTCGCAATAATGAGATTTTCGCTCAAGATCGGGATTGCTTTTTTGCCAAAGCGCGACGGCTTTGGTTTCATCGTCCCTATCTGCATCATCCACAAAAACGGTCCCACTGTTGCTTAATTTGCCGAATAGCATCGGGCCTGCCGGGTATCGAATCATTTCGCCAAAAGGTTCTGGCGGCCCGTCAACCACGATCAAATCGATCTCACCGTCCGGCAGGCCATCGATTGAATACCAATTCCTCTGATTTCCCTCGATAACCTGAGATTTCATAGGTGCGTCAACGACTGTCGCCCATTTGCTGAGGCCCAACTTGTCCAAGTTCTTTCTGGTAATGGCCGCGAATTCCGGGTCATGTTCCAAGCTGTATGTATGCCCTACCCCGTTCAACTCCATGCAGCGCGCCAAGATGAGGGTCGACACCCCGGAACTGCATTCTACCGCTATTTTTGGCTTATGTTCGCGAGCGTGCGCAGCCACGAGCCGAAGAAAATCCGGCGACGCCGCCCAGCCCCGTGTCGGGGGCAACGGTTGTGTAAACTGCAACTCTGTTTCAAGTATCCGAAGATGCTGCAATTGCTGGTATAAATCACCTGCAAGTTTTTTCGATTGATCCCTTAGTTGGAAACAAAACAGATGAAGCCTATGTATTTTTTTCAGTATTACAACTGACAATATCGCTAATATTAAAAGTAGAAAAATACATATTATAAATAATGTATTCTGATCTAGTTCTATACTCATTTCAAAACTCTTTTCACTTAATATTCATGCTTCTTATTTTAAAATTTCCATCAGAATTTATCGTTGCCTCTGGTTAAATTCGTCCGCTGAGCTTCAAAAAATTTAATCATTAAAGTGAGCACCCGTCCGCAACCAGTGGATAGTTCTACCCAAAACTTACAAGGGATAGGTTCATTCTGCAAAAAATACAATTAATGTGATAATTAGAATGAGGCGACTATCTCAAACATTAATCAATATATTCCTTGGTTACACCTTACTCTAATACTAAAAGAGAATCATGCTTAACTATTGTGACATTTAATCACATATCGCGAAAATCCGATCAATCACTCTAAAAATCATAAATTACGATACGGGTTCTGCAATAGTTTTCTACATGAGAAATAACTATTAATATTTATTCTCTCCTTTATTAAACTAGAAACCGATTCGGCATAACAACGTAAAATTATTTCGATATTATACTTATTTTTATTTTAATCGATCCGGTTTAATATTTCGCATATTGTTATATTCAATAAATTTTTCACTAGCCTCCAATTTCAGTAAATAATATATATACAAAATATAAACATTACATATACATTTAACCTTTCTGTATTATTCGGAATCTCTATTTCTACACCACAGTTAAATTTTCAAATTACATAATTTTCATAAAATAAAGTGTTTCGGCTTGTAATAGGAAATTGTGTTAAAATAGCTGTCCACACAATACCGTCCCATGAACATCTCGAACATGAACTCCGGGTTGTTAGGCTGATAAACCTTGCAAGATAAAAACTCATCGTCACAGGTTTCGGTCGCGAAATTCGCAAAAAATACTTTCTTTGCAGTCGCATCGAACTGGTTTATCCGACTTATCGGCCTCGCATCCGTCACAATTATGGCCCGAATTCTAACGCCTCAAGATTTTGGCCTTGTGAACCTGGCACTGTCCGTCGTCCTTTTGACGGAAGTCTTAACCTATGTCGGTGTGAACAATGCTTTGGTTCGACATCAAAATCCCCAACGCGCTGACTACGACACGGCATGGACAATCAGATTTATCATCAATGTGACAATGGGGTTGATTGTCTTCGTATTCGCGGCACCATTCGCGGCGGACTTTTTCCAACGCGAGGAACTCAACCTCATCATCCAAATTCTATCGCTGAATTTTGCGTTTAAGGCCATCCAAAACATTGGAATTGTCAATTTTGAGCGTGAGCTAACGTTCAATAGAGATTTCTATATGCGTGGCTCCGCGAGGGTGCTGTCATTCGTTTTGGTTATCAGCATCGCGTTATACTTTCGGAATTACTGGGCGCTGGTCATAGGAAGCATCAGCAGATCCGCAGCACTTGCGCTCTTCAGCTACGTCATGCATCCCTATCGGCCCCGGTTTTGCCTTACGCTTTGGCAAAAGTACCTGGGGTATTCGGCCTGGATGCTCCTTTCCGCTGTGGCTCAAGGGTTTGCAAATCATATCGAAAGAATGTCGCTCGGCCGTATTGCCGATAACTATCTAGTCGGTCTCTACACGACGTCACAGGATGTCTCGCGAATTTTTACGATGGAAATCGCAGCCGGGATCAACCGGGTCGCAATGCCGTCTTTCGCAAAAATTCAAAACCACCAGCAAGAATTTGTACAAAAAATATCGACCGCTTTCGGCGCATTCGCTCTGACCGCCGTACCCTTTTCTCTCGGCATCAGCGCCTCAGCGGACAGTTTTGTATTGGTCCTTCTCGGCCACCAATGGCGCGACACGGTTCCGTTGCTGAGTATCGTTGCCATCGCGGCAGGGCTAAGGGCGATGTGCCTTCCCCTCGCATCTATTCTTCTCGCTTCCGGACACCAGCGTCTGTATGCGTTGATAAATTTAACTTTTTCGGTGGTATTCGCCACCGCAATCATAATTGTCGTCTCTCGGGGAGATGCTGTTGCGGTGGCTCAGGCCGCTGTTGCCGTTAGCCTGTCATACTTCTTAGCTACCCTGCTAATTACCGCATTCAAATTCGGTGTACCTCTTACGAAGTTGCTACAAGCGGTCGGGCGCCCCTGTGTAGCAGGTGCGGTGATGTTTTTCGCGGTTGTTTGGCTACCAGTTCCGGAACAATGGTTAGCAATTTTCGAGTTTCTCGCGCGAGTTACAACAGGTGCGGTCGTTTATATTACGCTCCTTCTCATGATTTGGTTTGCCTCGGGTAAACCCGATGGCGCAGAGGAAAAGTTCCTTCGCGAAGTGCAATCGCGCGTCGGCCGGGCGAAATAGAAATCGCTCTAAGAATTTCGCGCCGGCTTCGCGAAGAAATACCACCAGTCGCGCTGCGCGCTCAAACTAACGAGCAAAAAAATCCTTCCCAACAGGTGTCCCTGGCAACTTCGTGAACCGTTGTGATTTTTCCTTTTAAGCTCCAAAACCAACATTCAAAGTACTGTCTCGCCGAACATAGCCAACGGGTATGTCTTAATGCTGCGAAAAAAACCAGTTCTGACGATCATCACAGCAATCGCAATGGCAGCCGCGACGCCAGTCGCGTCAGCGCCCGCGAGCGAAGGTGCGACGCCGGCATCTGAAGCGGAAAGATTGGTACGCGCGGTATTCTCACCACCCGTTTCCGACGAAGAACTGCGTCGTGTGGACGAGCGCGGCGTGACCAGCGCGCTTTTGGAGCAGCCCATTTCTTCGCGGCAGGATGCCTTGAACCGTATCGAGAAGCGCGGCAAAACCGACGTCGTTCCCGGCCTAATTCGTTTCTTAAGGGTCAGTTACAACACAAAGGAAGTCCTCTCTACCTTAAAAAAAATCACGGGCGCCGACCCTGGCCCAAACTGGGAAAGCTGGATGCTTTGGCAGGAAGACCCTCCGGAAATAAAAGCGTTCGCCGGGCATGACGGTGTTGTCGCCGATCAGATGGCCAAAATAGACACGAACTTCCGGCTCTTCCTGAGGCGCGGCATCAAGCATGAAATCAGACTGGAGGAAATTGCCTGGGGCGGCGTCGTCAAGGACGGCATTCCCGCGCTGACCAACCCCTTGCTAATCGACCCGAAAGAGGCGGATTACCTAAAGCCGGATGAGCTGGTCTTCGGCGTATCGATCAATGGTGATACGCGCGCCTACCCGCTACGCCACCTCGATTGGCACGAAATGTTCAACGATGTGATCGGCGGCAAACCAGTCTCGCTGGCCTATTGCACGCTCTGCGGCTCCGGCATTCTATATGAAACAACGGTCAAGGGCCGTGAAAAACCGTTCGTCTTCGGATCGTCCGGGTTTCTCTACCGCTCGAACAAGCTGATGTACGACAAGGAAACCAATTCGCTCTGGAACCAG
>JAJFJB010000411.1 GCA_021774435.1 Alphaproteobacteria bacterium | reverse complement strand
TTCCATGACTTCTACCTCCGACGGTTCAGGTGAAACGGCGTCTCAGCCCGATCCATTGTTCGATCAAACCCAGCGCAGCGACGATGATAACGAGCCAGCCAAAGATGATCAGCATTCCATAAAAAGTTGCGAGTAACAAAGGACCGGCCTGCTTTTGCCGGCATAAGGTATGCACGACAGCCAGCCCCATGAAAAAGAAAGGTACGATCAGAATTATCGCGAGGTTCACGCCATAATACCCGAATGCCCCCGGCAGCAGCAGACCGACCAAAGCCGCTGCGGCGGTAGCGATGGGAAACCAGTTCGGAAACTCCATCGAGACGATATCTGGCGACGGCCGGATATTGCGTTCGAACCGAACAAGTAACGCCTGTGCCAACACCGCATTGATTACTGTCATCACGAACCAAGACGCGGCGATGAAACCCGGTAGAATGGGTGTCAGGGTCTTTACCAGGTATTCACGGCTTTCCGCAGCATCTGGCGCCGTCATCGTTGATGCCATATTTTCTACGTAAAGCCGCGCCGTGCCTTCGAAGCCCTCCGGTTGCGCAGCAAGCCATAAGGCCGCCAAAGTATAGACGCCAGCGCCCAAGACGCTGATTGTCACGACCAACAGGCCGGCAGGATACCAGACAACAGACCCCTGAGTATCTTGCCGCGATAACAAAGCCTGACGTATCAACACCACGGTCGGCAACGCTGTGGCGAGAAAGAATGCTGCTGACCAAGTTAAATCACCTGGATACAGCATGCCGATCGTCGCCGTTGCGCCCGCAGTCGCGCCAGCGGCCAAGCCCAGACTGAAGCCGACCAAATAGAGCGGTAGTGCCGCAAAATAGGCGAGAAGCAGCCCACTGAACGAACCGCTTGCGGTTAAGCTGTATATCAGGACGCTGGCGGCTCCGCCGCCAAACGCCAACAGCCAATAGCGAGACACGTCATGCCCTCCGGGCGATCAACGCCTTATTGAATGACGTAGGGTAGCAGTCCAAGATAACGCGCTCGCTTGATCGCACGGGCGAGTTCGCGCTGTTTCTTGGCTGATACCGCGGTGATCCGGCTTGGTACGATCTTGCCGCGCTCGGAGATGAACCGTTGCAGCAAGCGAACATCTTTATAGTCGATCGTCGGTGCATTCGGTCCGCTAAAGGGGCAGGATTTGCGGCGCCGGAAAAAAGGACGCCGGCCACCTCCGCCTGCGCCACCGCCTTCTGATCTCTCTGCATTCATGACTCTTCTCCCGCAGGTTCGGCTGTCTCCGCCGGTTTGCTTTCAGCCGGCTTCGCAGTTTCTCCACTTTGTTCCGGCCGGCCGCGGTCTCTGGAATATCGGCCACCGCGTTCACCGCGGCTTGCCGTCATCACAGATGCGTCTTCCGGTAAGTCGTCGGTCCGTAGGGTCATAAATCGAAGAACGTCTTCGTGGAGGCCTAATTGGCGCTCCATTTCACGGACGGTATCGATCGAAGCGTCCATGTTGAAAAGAACAAAATGTCCTTTTTTGTTCTTTTTCATTCTGTAGGCGAGGCTTTTCAGGCCCCAATATTCACGACGGGCGATGGTCCCGCCGTCGTTTGTAATGATTTCCGCCATCGCATCGGCAATCGCATCGACTTGAGTCGATGAGATGTCCTGACGTGCGACGAACACGTTTTCGTAGTACGGCATAAGGTACTCCCTATGGCTGAAGTAGTCCGGCGTCACCGCCATGGTGATCGTCCCGGACCGTGAGCCGACCGCATTTAACGATCGGCAAGGAGTTCTTCTTTTCTGAAGAGCGCGGACTATACACATTTCAATCGGTTAGGAAAGAAAATTCGCGACGTCACAGCGGTTGGCGATGACTGTCCGATTTCGATATAGTGCGCCCTGTTGATGTGCCAACCCGGAGACACCGCCCGTGACAGCTTCGATGACCGGATTTGCCCGCGCTCGGGGGGATCAAGACGACGAATCCTGGGTGTGGGAGTTAAAGAGCGTAAACGCTCGAGGACTTGATATCCGGGTTAGGTTGCCGTCCGGGCACGAAGATGTAGAAACTGCGGTTCGCGAGGCTATTTCCAAACGTTTCAAGCGCGGGTCGTTCTTTGCATCGCTCAATCTACAGCGGCCGGAGGGAGAGGTGCAGTTCCAGGTCAATCGGGACTTGCTTGGACAGTTGCTTTCGGTGTGCCGCGAATTGGGGGATCAGCCACCGCGCGTTGAGGCGCTCTTGAATGTCCGTGGTGTGCTGACGCCTGCAGAAAAGACGCTGGATGAGGACGCCGAAGCGTCGCGACGTCGTGCTTATTTGTCATCGTTTGAAAATGTGCTCGAAGAACTCGATTCCGCGCGCCGGGAAGAGGGTGGGCGGTTGGCCGCTGTGCTTAAAGCGAGAATGAGCGAAATTGAGGCCCTGGTATCGGAAGCAGAGAACGACGCTGCGGCGCGGCCTGAAGCCGTGCGAGAGCGATTGTCGTCCCAATTGGCCGAATTGCTTAAAAACACGCAAGTCCTATCGGAAGACAGGTTGGCTCAGGAACTTGCACTGGTTGCCGTGAAGAATGACATCCGGGAGGAAATCGACCGCCTGGGTGCGCATATCGCGCAAGGACGCGATTTGTTGGCGGAGCAGGCTCCCGTTGGCCGACGGCTCGATTTTTTGTGTCAGGAACTGAACCGCGAAGCAAATACGTTGTGCGCCAAATCGAACGACGTCAGCTTGACCCGCATCGGGATGGCTCTTAAGGCAATAATCGATCAATTGCGGGAGCAGGTACAAAATGTGGAGTAAGGCTTCTTGAGTGCGGATCCCTACGCGGTAAAGCGCCGCGGGCTGATGTATGTGCTATCGTCACCGTCTGGTGCCGGTAAGTCGACCATTGCACGCGCCATTTTGGAGCGAGATGCTGGCATTACGATGTCGGTGTCGGCGACCACGCGAGCAAAGCGACCGGGCGAGACCGCGGGCAAGGACTACGAGTTCATGGATTTGACTGAGTTCAATTTGATGGTCAACCGGCAGGAATTCCTCGAATACGCAAAAGTATTCGACAATTATTACGGCACGCCGGTGGCGCCGGTATTGGCGGAACTGGAGGCCGGGCGCGACGTCTTATTCGATATCGATTGGCAAGGCACACAGCAATTGGCGGAAAAGGCGCGTGAGGATTTGGTGCGTGTGTTCATTCTGCCGCCGACAATGGTGGAACTCGAACATCGGCTCGAAACGCGTGCGCAGGATAGCGCGGCTGTTGTCGCCAAACGTATGGCCAAGGCCGCTGACGAGATGACCCATTACGCAGAGTACGACTACATCATTATTAATCGCGATGTCGAAAATAGTGTGGAAGAAGCTCTAGCGGTCCTGAAGGCCGAGCGGTTGCGGCGTGACCGGCAGGTTGGATTGGGCGAATTCGTTAGGGGGCTTCGCCAGGGGCAGTAAGCGCTGAGAAAGCACAGGCGAGCGCCGCGAATCCGGCAGTATCGATGTTCTCCGCTCGTTTGGTCGGATCGATATCCGCGGCCTCGAGTAACTCTAAAGGGTCTATGGGCAGCGTTTTCAACGCACCTCGCAGCATTTTGCGTCGCTGTCCGAAAGCTGCCGCCGTAATTCTTTCCAGGATGGCCTGATCTGCCGCAAATGGTGGTGTTTTATAAGGCTTAAGCGACACGACGGCGGAATCGACATTCGGCGGCGGCGTGAACGCACGGGCGGGCAGGTTGAGTAGCTTGCGTGTTTGGCATCGCCAATTCGCAAGAACCGAAAGTCTGCCATATGAAGGATCGCCAGGGCCTGCGACGATGCGGTCTGCGACTTCGCGTTGGAACATCAACGTCATGCTCTCAACGAAGGTCGCCTTCGAAATCCAGTCGATGAGCAGGGGCGTACCAACATTATAAGGCAAATTGGCGACGATCTTGCGCGGGCCGTAGCCAAGATTATTCACGTCCAGGTGGCGCGCATCCGCTTCCAGAATTTCCAGCCGCCCGTCCGCGGCGCTTTTCAGATCCGCGAGCGCGGCAATGCATCGCGAATCCTTTTCGATTGCGATTACATGCCGCGCACCCTGTAGAAGAAGGGCTCTCGTCAAGCCGCCCGGACCAGGCCCGATTTCGATTACCGTTCCGTCTGTCATCGGCCCTGCTGCTCGGGCGATCTTTTCGGTCAGGTTGAGGTCTAGCAGAAAATGTTGCCCGAGCTTTTTTTGGGCTGCGAGATTGTGTGCCGCAATGACTTCGCGTAGTGGCGGCAGTTTGCTTATCGCGTCGGTCAATGCGCTGCCAAGCCACGCCGCCGTCGCGCCATGGCGCTCGCCGTCGTCAGAGCGGCAATCAAGCTGCTTTCATTGGCAACGCCGGTCCCGGCGATTTCGAAAGCGGTTCCATGATCCGGTGAAGTCCGAACAAAGGGCAAGCCAAGTGTGATATTGACGGCTCTGTGAAAATCGATCGTCTTGATCGGGATCAGGGCTTGATCGTGATACATGCAGATGGCGGCGTCATATCCGGTTCGGGCACGCTCGTGGAATAGTGTATCTGCGGGCTCTGGTCCGCGAACCGATATGCCTTCACTTTTCATCTGCTCAATTGCGGGTCTGATTATGTCGATTTCTTCGCGCCCGATTGCTCCACCTTCGCCGGCATGCGGATTAAGCCCGGTCATGGCGATATGCGGTTGTGCAATACCAAAATCCCTGATCAAGGCATCTGCCGTGGTGCGGGTAGACGCGACTATCGCTTCAGTAGTTAAAGCCTGGATCGAATCGTGTAATGACATATGAACGCAAATCGGGACGACCCTTAATTCCGAGCACGCCAGCATCATGACCGCTCGCGCTCCATTTCCGGCCAACTGAGCAAGATAATCGGTATGACCGACATGACCGAATCCGGATTCCACCAACGTTTGCTTATGAATTGGATTCGTGACTACGGCGTCCGCGTCGCCTGCCTGAACCGCTTCGACAGCCCTGTCAATTGCCGTGATAACCACATTGGCATTGTCGGGTTGGGGCGTGCCGGGGACCGGTTGGTGATTTAGTCTATGCACAAGAACAGGCAGAGCGCTGGCATATACGTCAAGCGCTTCCGACGGTGCCTCGATCGCTTTGAAGGAAACCGGCCAACCAAGGCGGCCGATCAAGGCTTCTAGATGGTCGGGGTCGTCGATGAGATAAAACGGTGGTACACGCTTCGAGTCGCGTTCCAGCCATGCCTTCATGGCGATTTCGCCGCCAATTCCAGCGGGTTCGCCCATGGTTAGGGCAAGGGGGCGCAAGTCGTTCATATTCGTCTACCCCCTAAGATCGACAAATGCCGATCGACGGAGATCTCGTAAATAGCGGCGGGCAACGAGTTCGGCGCGGCCTTGCTGAAGCTTTCGGCGAATCGCGCTGCGGCTTAGTTTTTTCTTTTTAGGTTCGACCCGATCGCAGACCATGAGGACAAGCATACGGCCGGCCGCCGATAGGACTGGCGCGCTTGGTTCGCCAGTTTTCAGACCACTTACCGCCGCGCGTAGCGTTGCTGGCAAGTCTTGAAGCTTGATCTTACCGAGGGGCCCACTCTCCGGAGTCCCAATCTGCTGGATCATACTGGGGAGGTCGTCACAACTGGTCAGCGCGGCGCGGATATCCTCTGCGAGCGCATTTTGCGCGGGTGCATCGGCCGCACTTGTTTCGGGCAGAACGATCTGATGCAAATCGACCACCGTCTTCCCGGATACTTCATTTTCGGGCACACGGCGGTCCCGAA
>JAJFJB010000042.1 GCA_021774435.1 Alphaproteobacteria bacterium | reverse complement strand
ACGACGCTCGCCCAATTCGCATCCGAAAACTCGAAATCGGAAAACGTAATCGCAGCGCCGATCGCCTGTGTCGGACCGAGCATCATGGCTGCGATCGCAAATATCGGAACAAATTTAAAAAATCCATGCATTTGTCATTCCCTGACTTTAATTATTCAAGGGACGGTACTACCGTTCATCAGAACAAACGCAAGTTTGGTGCCAAATAAAATTAGTTATTATTATTAGTAAGTTACAGTTTTTTCCTAAAATTCGACTGCGCGAACTGTAAAGAATTCCGACAGTATTTCCCATAATTCGGTATTTATTGCACACATGATGGTTAACAGCGGTCGGGATAGCCCCTACCGTCACCGCACGCTGAGGACGAGCTTGCCGCGCAGATGCCTGCTGTCACTGATCCGATGCGCGGACGCAGCGTCTGACAAGTCGAAATCCGCTATTTCCGGCACCCGCACCACGCCAGACAAAACGAGTTCGATGAGACGCTCCAGATGCGGACGATCGCGATTGACGGCAGGCCGCAACGCCAGCACATCTCGGCGCGGCGGTTCCGGCGTGATGACGCCGGAGGCAATGAAGGCCGCCCGGCCTCCAGTCTTAAGAACATCGAAGGAGCGCAACGCCACATCGCCGCCGACGGTGTCGAAGACCGCGTCGCAATCGGCAACGGCTGCCGTGAAATCCCGTGCGTTGTAATCGATAACTTCATCCGCACCGAGACCGTAAAGATAGTCATGGTTCACGGCGCTAGCAGTCGTGATCACATCCGCGCCGATATGTTTCGCGAGTTGAATGGCGATAACGGCGACGCCACCTGCCCCGCCTTGGATGAGGATCCTCTCACCGGATTGCAGGTGCAAGCTATCTTCAATGCAAATCAGCGCGGTCAGGCCCGTCGCCGCTAAGGCAGCGGCTTCGGCGTGACGCAGCGCCTCCGGTTTTCGCGCAAGGATCGCCGATTTGACCGCGATCTTTTCCGCATAAGCGCCTTCCTGTCCGACAGCGCAGACCCCAAAAACTGCGTCGCCTACTCGAAACTCTTTTTCACCTTCCGATACGGCACTGACGATACCTGAGAAATCGCGTCCCAGAACGTGCGGAAACGTCACGGCGGTGGCACCCTCGCCCGAACGCACCTTACCGTCAGCCCGGTTCACACTGGCGGCGTGAATATCGACCAGTACTTCACCCGGCCCGGCAACGGGGTCCGGCAGGTCACCGTATTTCAGAACTTCCGGACCGCCGTGCGCTTCGAAATAGATCGCCTTCATCAGTGTGCAGCCGTCAGTGAGGTTGGCACCCCGGCCAAGGTCAATCGTCGAAAAGCCGTGCTGTAATGCGTGATCGGAATTCCGCTGGAAGATTTCGTCATTGGAGTCTGGCTCACGATGGCCGTTGCGCACCGGATCTCCCTTGAAGCGCCATCCCCAACGATGAACAATCAATGCGTTGCTTGGAACTAGGGCATCCGTTGAATGGAATATATCATTGAATTCGTCTTCGAGAATATGAGCGATCATGTCCTTAATGTCTGGGGCATGGCGCTTATGGCGGCCGGTCTTGTCGGCTTCGGCTTGAACTATTTGCTTTCAATTTTTCAGTTCAAGTCCGGCATCAAACTGAGGAATCTCCGCAAACTCCATGGCACCCCCGACGCCGACAGCATAAGAGACAGCGACCTGAACGTGCTAGGCCACATCCTGGATTACTTGGCCTGGGCTTGCGTGGCGCTCTTCTTAATCGGCATCGCGATGATGCTCATACCGTTCTAAACGGTCGAAACGAATGCGGGCTTGCGGGCATGGTCATTCATCGACCGCAGCCAACCCCACCACGAATTTCATCATCGCTTTCAGATCCCCAATTGCGGTCTCCAGCGAGGTGTCGTCGTCGATGACGTAACGGCGGAAAACTTCCGAGGCGATGTATTTGATCGATTTTGCGGCTGCGTCGATATCGATATCCACCCGCAACCGGCCCCGGTCGCGCAGCGTGCCGAGCAGGATCGTGATGTGGTCCTTGAACTGTTCCTTGACCATGAAGTAGTCGAGACCGAATTCTGCCGGCTCTAGCGCCGCCGTCGCATGGATAACCCGCCAGAGTTCCTTGTCGTGTCGGTTGGCGCCCCGCATCTGCGCGATGAGCAGTTCGGTGATCGCTTCCACCGGGTCCTCCGGCGGGTCCGTCGCCAGAGCGGCACTGACGCGCAGCGATTCCGAGCGCCCGCTCGCCAGAACATGCTGCAGTAAGGCAGGTTTGCTCTGGAAATAATTATAGACCGTCCCGACCGCGACATCCGCGCGCTGCGCAATCGCTTCGATGGAGGTATCGTTGTAGCCCTGGCGCGTAAACAAAAGGGATGCCGCCTTGAGAATACGGGCCTCCCTTTTACGCTTCTTGCCCGGCAGGACTCGTGTTCCGCTGCGTGGCGCTGTTTTCGCTAAATCATCCAAAAAGTCACAAGACCTGTTGTTATTTTGCGGCGTCAGATCGTACGCTGACACACGTTATCCAGACTATAGTCGAATTGCAAATTGAATGTATTCATTTTTGAACGTATTCTATACTTGGGAACTCAATAGCCCTTTTAGCGACCAACAGCGAAATAGTGGAGACGCGTCATGGAGAACCCCGTAATCACGTGCGACATCAATGACCACATCGCGCTCGTGACGATGAACAACCCGCCAGTCAACGCGCAAAGCCCCGCGTTCAAGGATGGCATGACGGAAATTTTCGACCGCATCAGCGACCTGCCCGATGTCCGCGTCGCCGTCCTCACGGGTGCGGGCCGGATATTTTCCGCCGGCGCCGACATCAAGAATCGCGCCGGGCGCGAACGGCAACCCGGCGAGCAATGGGCGCACAGCCGTGGCGGCCGCGAAATGTTTCATTCCATCGTCGAATGCCGCAAACCGGTAATCGGCGCCCTGAACGGCCCGGCCCTCGGCGCGGGACTCGCCGTCGCCGCCTCCTGCGATATCCTCGTCACCGGCGAGAAAGGCTCGCTCGGCCTGCCGGAAATCGATGTCGGGTTACTGGGCGGCGGACGCCACGCGATGCGTTTGTTCGGCCATTCGCTCACCCGGCGTATGATGCTCACGGGCTATCGCGTGCCCGGACCTGAGCTTTATCGCCTCGGCATCGTGGAAGCATGTGTCCCGCAAGAGGAACTGATGGACGTCGCGATGGGCTTCGCCCGGGAGATCGCATCCAAGAGCCCGATCGCGACGACCCTCGCGAAACATGCACTGAACACGATAGAAGATATGAGTCTGCGCGACGGCTACCGATTCGAGCAGAACATGACCGCGGAGCTCGGCAAATATGAAGATTCCAAAGAAGCCATGCTGGCCTTCGCCGAAAAACGCCCTCCGGTTTTCAAGGGCCGATAAAACGCCACAGCCGACTGTGCAATAACTCGGAAGCAAGAGCCATGACATACGACGCCCCTTTCGCCGGTCTTCGCGTGATCGATGTCACGCAAGGACTGGCGGGTCCCGAAGCTGGTATGCTGCTCGCGCAATATGGCGCCGATGTCATCAAGGTGGAGCCGTTGCACGGCGACTGGTCGCGCGTTCAAGGCCAAAGGTTCGGCGATTTCACGGACAAGACGGTCGCCAATAATCGCGGCAAGAAAAGCATCGCGCTTGACCTGAAAAGCGAGCAAGGCAAGGACGTGCTGCGGCGGATGGTCAAGGATGCGGATGTGTTCCTGGAAGCGTTCCGGCCCAGCGTCATCGGACGGCTCGGCTTCGGCTACGAGGCGATGGCGGCGCTCAATCCCGGTCTCATCTATCTGTCGATATCGGGATTCGGGCAAACCGGTCCCCTGAGCGAAAGACCCGCCACCGATGCCGTCCTGCAGGCCTTCAGCGGTCTGATGCAGGTGAACAAGGGGTCCGTCGACGGCCTGCCTCACCGCATCGGAGTCTGGCTCATCGACATGATTACCGGACTCTATGCGTACCAGGCCATCTCAACCGCCTTGTACGCTAAGAAATCAGAGGCAAACGGACGCTTCATCGATTGTAGCCTGATGCAATCGGCGGCCGCGATCCAGGCGATCCGGATCATGGAGTTCTCCCTTTCCGGGGGCGAAGGCATCGCGTCGCAAAGCCTCGTCGGCACGTTCAAGACGCAAGATGCCTGGCTCAATATGACCGTTATGAACGACGAGACGTGGCAAAGATTATGCGGCGTATTCGAACGCCCGGATTTGATTACCGACCCGCGCTTCGCCGAACGAAATAATCGTTACGCCAACGATGCGCAAACCAAAGAGATCGTCCAGAGCATTCTGGAAACGCAGCCGTTTGATTACTGGTCGCCGCTGTTGACCGAAGCAAAAATTCTCCACGAACGGGTCAACGATTATCTCGACTTTCTTCAGCATCCGCATGTCGCCACGGGGAATGCCATTCAATGGAACCAGCATCCCGATATCGGGCGCATTCCCGTGCCGAACATTCCTGGCGTCGCTCCGGCGATGGATGGTGACGTGAGGGCCCATGCACCGAAGCTGGGCGAGCATACCGGCGAAATTTTATCGGCCCTCGGCTACCGAGATGACGAAATAAAAGCCCTGCACGACGACGATGTCGTGGCCGGGGATCGCTAACCCGCACGGGTCAACCGCGCTGGAACGCAGAGCCGGCGATTAAAAGTCAGAGGCCGAGGATGCGGCGTGCGATCAGATCCTTCTGGATTTCCTCGGTCCCACCGGCGATGGAACTTTTTCGAGAGTCAAAATATTCCGGCGCCATGCGAAACAGATACTTGGGATCCGGCAACGGTCCCTCTCCTCTGATCGCCATGGGGTCGGTGGGCACAGCGGAATAGCCGCCGGCCTCAAACATGAGGCGGGCAACATCCTGTGTTGAGCGGTTTCTACCGAGTTTGACGACAGATGACAATTTCCCGACTGCCCGGTCCGCAGTGACTTCCTGCATGATTTTTTCCGCGGTAACTCGGACCGCCATGTGCTCTATTTCAATTTTAGCAAGCGACCGGCGGTAGTCCGCCGATTCCGCGACCGTCGTGGCGCCGGCGCTTTCCGATGCAGAAATCTCGGTTAGCGTATCGAACATTTCTTCGATCATCATGATGTGTGACATGTTGCCTCGCTCATGACCGAGAAGATGGTTCGCGAGCTTCCAGCCTTCGCCTTCTTCACCGATGCGATCGGCTACCGGTACTTTCACGTCGTCCAGAAACACCTCGTTGAATTCATGGCGTCCATCCATCCGCAGGATCGGCCGCACTCGAATGCCCGGACTCTTCATATCAATCAGCAGGACCGATATGCCCTCGCGCTTCTTGCCTTTGTCGCTGGTACGAACAAGTGTGAACATACGATCGGCGAAATGCGCGTAACTGGTCCAAATTTTCGACCCCTGGACCCTATAGACATCACCGTCGCGGACGGCTTTTGTTTGAAGCGACGACAAATCCGAGCCCGCGCCAGGTTCCGAGTAGCCTTGGCACCACAGTTCCGAGCTATCGAGTATCTTGGGTATAAAGCGTTTGCGTTGGGCGTCGCTGCCATAGGCGAGGACCACCGGCCCGACCATCCGGACGCCGACTTCGACGATGCGAGGGGCTTTTGCGCGATAATATTCTTCCTCGTAGACGGATCTCTCCCATAACGACCAGCCCGTCCCTCCATCCTGCGCCGTCCAGTTCACGGCGATCCAGCCCTGGCGGGAAAGAATGCCCATCCAACGACGGTAATCCGCCCCTTTCAACTCGACACCGGCCGCCGTCTTGTCGCGAATGTCATCGGGTAGGTTGTTCTCGAGGAAGGTACGTACCGTTGCCCGGAAGGTTTCCAGGTCCGGCGTGGTGATGGATGTGGTCATTTTTCGTTTCTCCAACGCCTCGCCCAAACAGCGCAACCTATGTACGATGCAGATTTTATTGGTTCCTATTCATAAATGAATGAATTCATTTTTTCAACATTCGCAAATAGCCCGCCCGAACGATCCATTGTTAGCGCATTATCCAGGTTGGCTCAAAGACCACGTCCACGATGCCCCCAGGAACACCCACCGCGTCACGAACCTATCATCAAACAGCGCAGTCTCTACGGAGACTAACTCGCAATATTGGGGAACCAGTAGCACAGTTCCCTATTGCGAAACGCCGCGGATTAATCGAACCGACGCTGAATGCCCGGCGGTGATGTCAGGAAGTAGAAGAACTTGCCCGGCACATCGCCTGTATTCTTGACCTTGTATTTCCAGCCGGTCGGGTAATAGGTGCAGTCACCCACTTTCAGCACATAAGAGTCCTTCAGATCCTCGGCGTCTTCCCCCCACCAAACGGTGAATTCCCCCTCCATGATGTAATAGAACTCATCGCACGGACCGTATTGGTGCAGCGTAGTCCCGTCATCCTCCGCCTCGATCGCGAACACACAGGTTTCGTCGCCGGGCTGCATATGACAGACGCCGATATTGCCGACATTCTCAAGACTGAAGAACTGTTTGATGGGCACGGTGATGTAGTGCGATTCGTCGTAGCCCGGTCCCACCATCTTGACGTCTGCCTCATGCACGACCTGCGGTATCTTGCGTTCCGGCGCCATCCCCTACTCCCTGTCTGCTCTAGCCATTAGTCATGTTTGGCGACAGCTTATCAGACCCCGCCTTAGTCCGCGATGCATCCGCATCAACCCAGAACCGACGCATTCGCGACATGCCAAGGTGGGGAATGCCTGTTTTACGGTACCTCGGCGATTATCCGTGACGGAATTCGCGGGCAGATTCGGTTCTTCGGCAATCTTCCGGCATTCCCATCCAGCCGATATAGTGAACACAACATCGCGTGACAGCTTTGACGACTGGGAGTTTTGCAATGACCGATCTGACGATACTGCTCGACGGCCTGTATTTTGGCGAAGGGCCACGATGGCGCGACGGTCATTTATACGTGTCGGATTTTTATGCCCATGAAGTGCTGAAAGTCGATCCGGCGGGCAACCGCGAACGGATCGCGCACGTGCCTAACCAACCTTCGGGCCTCGGCTGGTTGCCCGACGGGACGATGCTGATCGTTTCCATGAAAGACCGCACACTGGTGAAACTGACCAGTGACGGCACGGTCCCCTATGCCGACCTGTCGTCGGTCGCGGGTTACCATTGCAACGACATGGTGGTCAGTGCCGACGGTCGTGCCTATGTCGGTAATTTTGGCTACAACCATTACGTCGAGCCTGAAGAAAAGGCAGCGAATTTGGCGCGGGTCGATCCCGACGGGTCCGTGCATTGCGCGGCGACAGACTTGTTGTTTCCAAACGGCAGCGTCATCACACCGGACGGCAAGACGCTGGTTCTCGGCGAGACGCGCGGCAACCGATTGACCGCCTGGGACATCGCCGGCGATGGCACGCTGTCGAACCGGCGGGTCTGGGCCGATCTCGGACCGAACTTTCCCGACGGCATCTGCCTCGACGAAGAAGGCGCCATCTGGGTTGCCGACCCGCGTCTCAAGGAAACCATCCGGGTATGCGAGGGCGGCGACGTCACGCACCGCATCCCGACCGGTGACTACGGTTCTTTTGCCTGCATGTTGGGCGGCGACGATCGCAAAACGCTGTTCATCTGCACCGCTCCCGGCTCGGGACCCAGTGCCGCCGAGGCGCGCAAGGGCCGCATCGAAACTTGCCGCGTCGACGTGCCCGGCGCAGGCCTACCCTAAGAATAAGGGAACAAGCACTCCTACATTTGGAACAATATTCGCCCTTGACCTGGCCCCTGAGGTTGCCCCGATAAAGAGGGAAGTCAGCAAAGGAGGAATTGAGCCGTGTGTCCTTGCCAGCAAAGTTTGAGCCCCTCCGAGGCTGCAAAACGCCTCGGCGTGTCAACCAAAGCCCTTCGTCTTTATGAGCAACGTGCTTTGCTGAACCCAGTCCGCACCGAAGCGGGTTGGCGGACCTACGGTCCTGCCGAGATGGATCAGGCTGGCGAAATCGTGGCCTTGCGCTCGCTTGGCCTCAGCCTTGCCGAGGTCACTCGGGTTTTGAAAGGTGATCCACAATCGCTGGAACCCGCCCTAGCCACTCATCAGGAAACACTCGAAGGCAAGATACTCGGGCTCGCGGCCACACTCGAAAAGGTTCGCGATCTCAGAGCCGGTCTTGTCCGAGGCGAACCACCGAACATCAGCGATCTTGCGCGGCTGGTGCGTCCGGCATCCAAAATACAGGTCGCATTCGATCTGCCATGGCCGTGGGGCGGCGAACGGTTCGAGCTGCGAGACATACGTGCTCTGAACTACATCATCGGCCCCTTATTCAGCGGCAAAACGCGGCTCGCGCACTCCCTTGCGGAGGCACTGCCGGATGCGTCCTTCCTGGGGCTCGAACGCTTGACTGAAGAAGGCACTGAGTCACCAGGATCATTGGCAAGAAACCCGCCCCTGAAAGCGCGCATGGACAAGACACTGAGCTGGCTGATCGACGAGGGCGCAACCGAATCGGCGGCTTTAATCGCGCTTGTCGTTGTCCTGGCGGCCGAGAACCCGGCAATCCTGGTGATCGATATGGTGGAGACGGATCTGGATCAGGCATCGCAAGAAGCGTTGATGTCCTATCTGCGCCGCCGAGGACCAGACGCCCGCCCCCTTTTCCTGATGACACGCTCCAGCAGCATCCTTGATTTAGCCGCCACCGGCCCCGACGAAGCGATCATCCTCTGCCCAGCCAACCATAGCCCCCCGACCTCCGTCGCCCCGTATCCCGGCGCACCCGGATATGAAGCCGTCACCACTTGCCTCGCCACGCCGGAAGTGCGCGGACGAACGGAAGGGGTCATCGCGACACGTCCCCAGGTCGCATGAGGCCAGAATACAGACGCACTCATTTCAAGCAATCAGGCCGAAAAACCGGGCGGCGCGGTAAAGACATAACCTTCGGCCTCCAGGAGTTTGGCCAAGCCGATGGTTTCGAGATCGCCGTACTGGCGGCCTATGATCTGGATGCCAATGGGCAGGCCGTCCTTGTTCGGGCCAGTCGGAATAACGGTCGACGGCAAGTAGCAGCACACCGCCAGTCCGGCCCAGAAGAGCTGCTCGAAATAAGGCCGCTCGGTACCATCGACGCTTATCGTGCGCTTGCCCATCGGACGATGGTCGTGCTCGAAAGCCGGCGTCGCCATGATCGGCGCGATGAGGGCATCGTATTCCTTGAAGAAGGCGTCCCAGGCCCAGCGCAGGAACATCCGCTTGTTGTGCGCGGTATAATGGTCATGGTGCGTAATCGTCTGCGTCCGCAACATTTCCGCCCCGGCACTCTGATCGTCGGGTGCGAGTTCGGACGCGGCCTGCAACAATTTCGCAAAATCCGCATCCGGCGTGCGTGCCGCCATCGCGGACCACAGAAGCGTGTGAAAAATCGCATGCGCTTCAGCCAGGTCGAAATCCGGTCTTGCCTCGAAATCGACCGTACCGCCAGCATCCGAAACTGTCTTGGCAACCGCCGCGACGCGGTCCTGGATTTCCTGGTTGACCGGCGCCAATGCTTCGTTCGTCCAGGCGGCGACCTTGTAACCGCCGAGCGACGTGTGCCGTGGCCGAGGCAAATCCAGCTTGAGCCCGACGCCATCGAGCTCGTCCGGTCCCGCCATGGCCAGGACACCGGCCTCGAGGTCTGCGGCGCCCCGCGCCAACGGACCGACCACCGATAAATCCGGTTGCACCAGGTAGCCCGGCAAGGCATGGCCACGCGGCGGAATCAGGCCCCAGGTCGGCTTATGGCCGAAGACGCCGGAATAATGTGACGGGTTACGGATCGAGCCGCCAATGTCGGAGCCGGATTCGAACCCGCATAATCCCGACGCCAGCGCGGCTGCCGAACCGCCGGAAGAGCCGCCGGGAATGCGCTTGGGATCCCAGGGGCTATTGGTCGTGCCGTAGACTTCGTTGTAGCTCTGAAAATCCGCCAGATTGAGTGGCACATTGGTCTTGCCGAACAGCACCACGCCGGCGGCTTTCAACCGCTCCACAGCCAGGGCATCGCTTTCGGCGATATTGTCCCTCATCTCGGGACGGCCATTGGTCGTGGGCAAGCCGGCAACGTTGTAGGATTCCTTGATGGTCATGGGCACGCCGTGCAGCGGACCCCAGATCTCCCCTTTCGCCAGCGCCGTATCGGCCTCGCGTGCCCGCGCCCGAGCCCGATCCGCATCCAGGACAATAATGGCATTCAACGCGGGATTATAGCGTTCAACCCTGTCGAGATAGTGCTCGAGCAGTTCAAGCGCGCTAATTTTCTTCGCCTGGATCATGGTCGCGAGTTCAGTCGCGGATTTGAAGGCAAGTTCCGGCATTTTCCGTCCTACTCTCGATTGGCGAGGATCATGGTTTGATACTTCAATCGGCGAGCCTACAACAGGCTTCGATGATTGAAAACCGGCGCGCCCGGACGAACGGGGTCAAGGCCTTGCAACACCGGACCGTACAAGGCGAGGTTGGCGGACGGGCCGCCGTTACGCCTTTCCCGCTTTATCGTGTTTCTGAGCGTAGAGGAAGCTATCGGTGTTTACAGCCAAACCGCCCCCAAGGCCGGATTTGACCAAGGAGACGCCTGTAGTTCAGAGCGCTAATAGACCTTAGATTTTAGCCGCGCTTTTCTTTCGCCAGCTGAAAAAACCCAGCCCCGCTAGACCGGCAAGGAATAAGGGCAGAGTCGCAGGCGTAGGGGCCTTGTGCGTGCCAGTGACGATCAATTGATAAGCGGCGACATTGAACTCATCATCATCGACAAACACATTAAGCTGCGCGCCGAATTGATCTTTGTGGTTGCCGTTTGGATGACCAAATTCTAGGCCGAAATTAAACCGGTTTAAGCCTGGATCGTATTCACCGGGCGCCCCGATCGTTCTATTCACGCGGAATGTCGTGTTTGGATCCACATCCTTATTGTGATCCAGTCCGCTCGGTGAAATTAGATGCTGCGCTAAAATTATGAGTTCAAGTGTATCTTCTATTAAGCCGCCGCCATCAAAGTCCCTTATCCCAACGTCGAGCCGCCAAAATCTCGAACCTCTCGGGCTTACGCTACTTGCGTCGAAAAATTGCCTGTCCACGCCGGAAATGTCCGACTCAGTGAAAATACCCGTAAATGTAAACGCGTTATCCACAAACGTGGGGTTTGAGAATGGCACTGCGCGTGGTTGCGTCGAATGAACCACGAAAAGGATACTAAATACGGCCAATACGGTTGCAAAAACCGAACTTTGCGAAAATCTCCCCAAAGCAAATATCGAATGTGCCCTAGTTGCAAAATAGTGTTGAAAGGTCCCCATTTTCATCTCCAAATATCCACCCAACTCAAAAACATTAATGACCGCAAAAAATAATTTTGGCCGATATAACCTTCAATCAACCAATTAAATTTCTAAAGTCTCTCGTTTCCCATGTCTGAACGCACGCTTCAGAAAATCGGCCAAAAAACCTTCTCATTATATTTAACACATCCTTGAATATTCCCAATTGACCCAGATCAGTATTTCTTTATTTCGCCGAATTTATGCCTTTTTTTGGTATATTTGCGTCTGCGCGAAATAAGCAGCATGGCGACGATGCACCACTTGTGACCAATCTATTCCGAAGACGCCGCGCCAAACCACCATTCGATCGCGACCTGTTGGGCGCGCTGGAGCGTCGCCTCTCGCGGCTGAGAAAGGTTGCCTGGACGCACTAGCGGTGCTTCCCGGGAATTGCAACGCTGGCGACATCGGTTTGTACGAACCCTGGAATTCAAGGCCTAGAAAATGCAACTCCTCTATGCCACGATGGGGAAAATTTGATCAGGAGATACGTTATGGACGGGCTCAAGGATATGGAAGACAACGCGACGGAGACGGAGTCGTCTCCCTATGTACCAACGCTTCAGCTCACGGAAGGGCAACCCGCCCCCATTGCGGCAAATGGCGGTCTGTCCTACATGTCATTCGACCAAGATGGCGATGCGGGCACCAGCGCGGCGATTGAAGCCGCGCTCGGCCAGATCGCCAAGGGCGAAGGGCAGCGGGTGCTCGATATGATCGACAATGCGCCTCCCGGCCCAATTGAGACCAAATGGGGCCTTGGATTCCGCGACTTTGACGAATGCGTGGCCTATATCCGCGAGAACAACATCGAGGCCCCGGAAGGCGGCCTGGCGCTTCCCTTGCCCTACACCGTCTATGAAGAGCCGACCTATTCCGTTGTCACCTCCAACGCGATCTGGCGGGATCCGTCACGCGCGGCCGAGGCTGAATTGCTGCGCAAGGAGGAGGAAGACACCAGGCGGCGGAATCTCTATTTCCCGCAGGTGATGCGCGATGCCCGCCGGATCGAGGAATATTATCCCGGTCTCTCCCCCAACAGCGCCGAAAGCATGGACAAGCTTGGCGTCTCGCTGGCACATCTCGAAACAGAGTGCGGGAGCTTCTACGACTCAGGCGAAGTGGAACGCGTGTTTTATCCGGAAATCGAGAAACTCCTTCTCGATTTTTTCCCGGGTGCGACAGATGCGCTGGTCTACAATCATGACATTTTCGACAAGGATTACGAGGGCGACCGCACCGAAGATCAGGACAACAAGAACCCCGGCGTGAATGGCCGCTACGCCAACCTCGTGCACAACGATCTGAACGACAATAGCGGCCGCGTGCGCTGCCGCGAGCTGCTGACGAAAAATCTTCGCAACTTTGGTCGCGAACAGCATTACACGGGGGCCGAGGCCGACGAAAAAATGTCGCGGCGGTTCATGTCCATCAATCTCGCCAAGCCGATGGAGACCGTTCAGCAATACCCGTTCGTGCTTTGCGCCTGGCCGTCCTTTGCCGATCAGCCGTACATCAACAACTACCGCGTCTATGACGACCGCGTCGGCGAA
>JAJFJB010000410.1 GCA_021774435.1 Alphaproteobacteria bacterium | reverse complement strand
CTCGAGTGTCTCGCGCCGTGCCATCTCCTCGGCGCTTTCCGAATTTTCGATGATGCCGGCGACAATTTCGATGCTCCACGGCTGCTCGTCCCCGGCGGCATACATGCCACCCCGGAATTGTTCTATCAGCACGATCTCGTCGCGGAGGGGATCGTAGGGGATAACAGCCGCAACGGCGTCCCGAAGCATGATTTCGCGGCTCAGGGACGGACTCCATCCGCCGGCGAAGAGGCGGTGACGAAAATGGAAATGATCCATACGAAAAAAACCGTCATGAAGATTTTCGCTCGACTCCAATTCAACGTCGTTCCGGCTCATCGGTGTACGTGCCACAGCTTGGTTCCTATGTTTATTTTGTTTCGATTTGGTTTCTAGATCGGATCGTAAACGCGGTGATCCGTGCAGCCTGTTTGATATTTTATACTCAGTATGTTTTGTTCCGACCGGACAAAACAATCGAAATAACGCATTCCCCAGTGGCGCGCGCGTCGATAAGACGCCCGGGCAAGCGTCGTTTGACGTCTATTGGGAGAGAGCGTAACAGGGAATAAATAGGGAAGGGTATGCCATGTGGAAAGAAAACAAGAATAAGACAAACCAGACCAGTGAGCATTCGAGTGTCGCGAAACTTCAGGAACAAGTAAAAACGGGCAACGTCGATCGTCGGGAATTCTTGCGGACCACGACGCTTTTGGGCGTTTCCGCAACTGCTGCATACGCGATGGCTGGGCTTGTGGCCCCTGTTTCGGATGCCATGGCGGCCGCGCCGAAGAAGGGCGGGATCATTCGCATGGCCATGGCGGTGCAGGATATGTCCGATCCGCACAAGTACGATTGGGTGGAAAAATCCAATGTCGCCCGCCAGATGCTGGAACATCTCACGATTACCGGGCCGGACAACGTAACCCGCCCCATGCTGGCGGAATCCTGGAAACCATCCGAGGATTTGAAAACATGGACCTTCAATATCCGCAAAGGCGTCAAGTTCGGCAACGGTGACGAACTCACCGCGGACGATGTGGTCTACAACGTCAAACGCTGGCTTGACCCGGCGACCGGCTCTTCGATACTCGGTTTGTTGAACTCGATGGTCGATACCAAGGACGGCAAGGACAAGGACGGTAAACCCATCAAGGTCAAGAGTATGACACCGGGCGCGATCGAAAAGGTCGACGACTATACCGTCCGGTTTCATTTGAATTCGCCTGATTTGGCGCTGCCTGAAAAACTTTACCATTATCCGGCGATGATCGTGCATCGAAGTTTTGGCGCGAAGGGAGGCAATATTACTAAAACGCCGGAGCTTGGCACCGGTCCTTTCACCTTGGACGCTTATAAGGTTGGCGAAAAAGCGATCCTCAAGCGCCGAAAAACAGCCTATTGGGGCGACGAGCCCTTCCTGAGTGAAATTCACTATATCGATACCGGCCCCGAAGCGTCGGCAGCCCTTGCCGCCCTCGCGTCGCAGCAGGTTGACGCCCTTTACACGCTCGACCTGAATACCCTCGAAGCGGCTAAGGCGATCCCCGGCATCGACGTGCACGAGGCAACGACCGCACAGACCGGTGTAATCCGGATGCAGATAGATGCTAAGCCTTTTGACGATATTCGCGTCCGGAAAGCAATCCTGCTGGCTTCCGACAATGCACAGAACCTGCAGACCGCGCATCGTGGTTTGGGCTCTCTCGGCGAGAACCATCATGTTTGCGATTGCCAGCCTGATTACGCCGCCTTGCCCAAGGTGGCGCGTGATGTTGACGCGGCGAAGAAACTACTTGCCGAAGCGGGCCACGCGAAGGGGCTGGAGATCACCTGCAATGTCGGCAATACACAAGGCACCTGGGAACAGGATTCGGTCGTCGTCCTAAAGCAAAATCTCGCCGAAGCCGGCATAAACCTGAACGTCAACGTGATGCCCGCCGCGCAATATTGGGAGGTATGGGACAAGGCGCCGTTCAGTCTCACTTCGTGGACGCATCGTCCGCTCGGTACGATGCTGCTTGGGCTCGCCTATCGCTCGGGCGTGCCGTGGAACGAAACCCACTACGGTAGCAAGGAATTCGACGATCAACTGACCAAGGCGGAATCGACGATCGATATCAACGAACGGCGCAAGGTGATGGCGAAGGTGGAGAAGCGCATCCAAGATGACGCGATCATGGTGCAGCCCTTCTTTCGTTCCGTCATGTTCGCCGCGAGCACGAAGGTTAAGGGCATCAAGATGCATCCGACCAATTACCATCAATGGAACAAGGTGTGGATAGACGCATAACGTGATTCGAGTGGCTAGGATCTGGGCGTTTTGCCCAGATCGCAATGTCATTTGATTAAAGATGAATCCGTTGAATGAATATCAAAATCGAATTGGGGGCGAATTGACGAACTCATGCTGATTTTGATCGCCAAACGGTTCGCTTTCATGGTTCTGACCATGATCGCGGTGTCGGTGCTGTTGTTTCTCGTGCTGGAGATTTCGCCGGGTAGCGTGGCGACCAAGGTTCTTGGGCAGTTCGCAACCGCGGAACAGAAGAATATTTGGCTTGAGGCGCATGGCTATTTCGAGCCGGTCTGGTATCGATATCTGGCCTGGGCGGGAAATTTTCTAACTGGTGAGCTGGGCGAATCGTATCGCTTCAAGGTGCCGGTCGGCGATATTCTTTGGCCACGGCTTTGGAACACGGCCGTCCTCGGTTTCTGGACCTTTGCGTTCCTGATACCGACCTCGCTGGTTCTCGGCGTGCTCGCCGGAATGCGGGAAGGTTCGAAACTCGACCGGACGATTTCGATTGTCAGTGTCCTGACGACATCGGTTCCCGAGTTTGCCAGCGCCGTTTTTCTGTCGGCCCTATTCGTCTTCGGTCTCAATTGGCTGCCGGGCACGTCGGGAATGATCAGCGGGTTCGATTTCACGCAGCTCATCTTGCCTGTGCTTGTCCTGTTTCTGTACGATTTTGGGTATGTCGCGCGGATGACGCGGGCGTCGATGGCGGAGGTGATGACCACCCCCTATATCCGCACGGCGATACTCAAAGGGTTGCCCTATCGCCAAGTCATTGTGAAACACGCACTTCGCAACGCGCTGATCGCGCCCTTCACCGTGATCATGCTGCAGTTGAATTGGTTGCTCTCTGGCGTGATCGTGGTCGAATTCTTCTTCGCCTACAAAGGGTTCGGCGCCTTGCTGCTCGAGGCGTCGCTCAATCAAGATATCTTCGTCATCGAAGCCTGCGCCATGGTGGCCGTATTTGTTGCCGTTGCGACACAGACGATTGCGGATATTGGCTACACCTATCTGAACCCGCGCATTCGGTTTTCGTGAGGCGTATGGATGGCTGAGATCACGGAAAACACACCTTCTTCGATTGGGGCCGCGTTTCGGTCCGTCGCGCTTCTGCGCGAAAGCTGGATTGGCATGCTGGGCGCTGGGCTGATTGTGTTTTGGGTCTTGGTGGCCATATTTGCCCCCTTTGTGGCGCCGCACGATCCCTTGGCAATTTTGCAGCCTTTCGCAAAACCGGGAACGGTGCATCTCAAGACCGGGACGACGCTGTGGCTTGGCACCGATAATTTGGGGCGTGATATCCTGTCGCGCATTATCTGGGGCGCGCGAACGGTCTTGATCTATGCGCCGTTGGCGACAGTTTGCGCCTATGCCGTCGGTATCGTCATGGGGCTTGCGGCGGGCTATCACCGCGGTTGGTGGGATGTGATCCTGAGCCGGCTTGGCGATATCATCTTATCGTTTCCGGTTTTGGTTCTCTATATCATCGTGATAGCGACCTTCGGCGCTTCCGGCCTCAACATCGTGATCGCCATAACGTTCGCGAGCGCCCCGGGCATCATGCGCATCGTGCGCGGCCTTGCGCTTGATTTGCGCAACCGGGATTACGTCGCAGCCTCGCAGACGAGGGGCGAGTCGTCGTTCTACATCATGATGGTTGAAATCCTGCCGAATGCGCGCGGGCCGCTGATTGTAGATGCCTGCGTTCGACTTGGGTATGTGATTATTACCATCGGTGTCTTGGGATTCCTGGGCCTTGGTTTGCCGCCACCCGATCCCGACTGGGGCGGAATGGTCAACGAAGCCCGCGGCATGGCGATGATCTTTCCCCATATGACGATTTTCCCCTGTGTGGCGATCTCATCCCTGGTGCTTGGTTTCAACCTGCTGGCCGACGGCCTGCGCGAAGTATCACTGCGGGATTAGTCATGGAGCAACCCTTGGACTCAGGCGCACCGGCCGTTCTCGAAATCGAGGACCTTTGCGTTTCGTACTTCACGCGCGCGGGCGAGATCCCTGCCGTGATCGATTTTTCTCTGTCCCTTGCGCCCGGGGAAAGTGTCGGCTTGGTGGGCGAGTCCGGTTGCGGAAAATCAACCGTTGCCATGGCGATCATGCGCTATCTGGGGAGCAATGGCGGTATCGTTGGCGGCACGGTGAAATTTCAGGGGCGCGATATGGCGACGCTGAACGATGCGGCGTTGCGCAGTCTCCGCGGCTCAAAGATCGCGATGGTCTATCAGGAACCGATGGCGGCGTTGAATCCATCGTTGACGATCGGCGAGCAGTTACGCGAGGTACCGTTAACGCATGCCGAAGTGTCACCCAGCGAGGCGAATTCGCTGTCGCTGCAAATGCTGCGCGATGTTGATCTGCCAGATCCAGAGCGGGTCATGGACGCTTACCCGCATCAGATCTCAGGTGGTCAGCAGCAACGTGTCGTGATCGCCATGGCGCTACTCGGCAAACCCGCACTCTTGTTGCTCGACGAGCCGACGACGGCCTTGGACGTAACGGTTGAAGCCGGCATCGTCGAACTGATCGCCGAACTCAGCCGGAAGTACGGCACGGCGTTACTCTATATCTCGCATAATCTCGGATTGATGCTGGAGGTCTGCGACAGGATTGGGGTCATGTATTCGGGTGAAATGGTTGAGGCCGGGACAATTGACGCCATTTTTTCACGGCCCCGGCATCCCTATACCTTGGGCTTGCTTGGCTGTATTCCCCTGCCGCACGCAGATAAGAATGCGCGTCCACTGACAGCGATTCCCGGCCAATTGCCGTTGCCGCATGAGCGGCCGACGGGCTGCAATTTTGGCCCGCGCTGTGCTTCGTTCGATGGCGCCAAATGTGGTGTGAACGCGATTGCGATGGAGACGGTCGCAGCGGACGGAGAAACGTCGCATCGTGTGCGGTGTACCAGGTGGGCTGATATCGACCCGACCTGCGCCTTGCCCGCTGGCGATTACCGGCCACCGAGCGAAATCGGCGACAAGGTTCTCGAAGTAGACAATTTGCAAAAGTACTACACGGTTCGTGACACGTCGTTGCGGGCGTTCGTGACCGGCAACACGGTGCGCTACGTGAAAGCGAACGAAGATTTGTCCTTTGATGCCCGGGAAGGCGAGACGGTCGCCATCGTTGGCGAATCTGGGTGCGGAAAGTCGACGGTCGCGAGGGTCCTCATGGGACTTGAAACCGCGACCGGCGGCGAGGTCCGCTTCCAGGATGCGAACATTGGAGACGTTTCAGCGCAGGAGCGGACGCCGCAACAGCTCGGCGCTCTGCAGATGGTGTTTCAGAATCCGAATGATACGCTAAATCCGTCGCTCTCGATTGGGGCGCAGATTGGTCGCGTCATTCGCAAGTTTGGTGTCGAGCACGACCGTGAAAAAATACGCGAACGGGTTTTGAAATTGCTCGCCATGGTCAAACTGCCGCTTGAATTTGCATCGCGTCGGCCGCGCCAACTGTCTGGTGGTCAAAAGCAGCGCGTCGCGATTGCGCGTGCTTTCGCTGGAAACCCGGCCGCCGTCGTCGCCGACGAACCAATTTCCGCGCTTGATGTTTCTGTTGCGGCGGCGATCTCTGAACTCATCATGGATATTCAGCGGGACCACAAGACGACCCTTATATTCATCAGTCACGATCTGAGCACTGTCCGCTATCTAGCGGACCGGGTCGTGGTTATGTATTTGGGTCAGATCATGGAACGGGGAACGACCGACGAGGTGTTTAGCCCGCCTTATCATCCCTATACCGAAGCGCTGCTGTCCGCCGTTCCCATTGCCGATCCGACGGTTGAGAAGCGGCGGATCGTCCTTGAGGGCCAGCCGCCAAGCGCCCTTGATCCGCCGAAGGGATGCCCGTTTTCGACACGTTGTCCCCGGCGGTTGGGCGCTATCTGCGACAATGAATTGCCACCGGTCCGACGAGTTGGGGACCGCCATGAGATTTCCTGCCATATATCGATGGATGAATTACAGGCAGTCGAGCCGGTCATCACGGTAAAGGATTATGCAGCGGAATAGGTCGGGCATGCGGTTGGTGGGCTGGTAACGGTTGAGTATTCGCTCGTCCTTGCTGGCTTCCGACCAGCTGAAGGGTATTTTCTGCCTTATCACGGCAGGGGCGATATTGGCATTCACCGACGGTTTGTCGAAGCATTTGACCGGCCTGTTTCCGCCCGGTGAAATCTTATTTTTCCGATCGATCTTCGTTTTCATCCCGATTGCGATCATGATTTGGCGCAAAGGCGGGCTGCATACCGTACGGTTCGTGAACAGGAAGGCGCAGTTGGCGCGCGGGTTGTTCGCCGTCGTGACATCTTTCATGTTCATGGTCGCCATCAAACATATGCCGCTTGCCGATATCACCGCGGTCATGTTTGCATCGCCCATTTTCCTGACGGCATTGGCGCCGTATTTCCTGGGCGAGCAGGTTGGTTGGCGACGCTGGACCGCGGTCGCTATCGGGTTCTGCGGCACGCTGCTGATGATCCGGCCGGGCGGGGACGTTCTGCTTTGGCCGTCTCTCTTGGCGCTTGGCGCGACAGTCTTGCTGTGTTTTCGAGACATCGCGACACGGCAACTCTCCAGGACAGATGATGCGAATTCCATCATGGTTTGTACGACGGCGTGCGTCATGCTGGGTGGGTTTTCGAGCATATTCTATGGCTGGCGTATGCCGGATCTGTATGAACTCGGTTTGTTTATGCTCACCGGGACCCTGCAAGGGACGGGTCAGTATTTTCTTGTCGCGGCATTTCTCTTTGGCGAAGCCGTTGTCGTGGCGCCTTTCCGCTATTTTTCACTGATATGGGCGACGCTTTATGGCTATCTTTTGTTTAGTGATATTCCGAGTGTAAACACGCTGATCGGCGCGACAATCGTGATTGGCAGTGGGTTATTTATATTTTATCGCGAGGCTCGCCGAAGACGTTAAGACATTTGACATATAGTTAATTTACATAACTGTGACTTCACGCTCTATTGTAAGGCTGTGATTCGTTATTTTGTGACGATCAATTAGGATTGCCGCATGAAAAGAATACTTATTTCGCTATTGTTTTTATTCGCCGCGTTTCCGGTGAAGGCCGAGATAATGGGAACGCCTATCGTGATTGCCGGCGACATGTTGATGATCAACGGCATACGAATGCATCTGCATGGCATCGATGCGCCGGAGCTAGATCAGGTTTGCGACGCGAAAGGCAAGAAGTATCGCTGCGGCGCGGTTGCCAAAACCGCTCTCATGGATCTGGTTGCGGGTGCGTCCGTGCGCTGCAGCCTGAAGGAAAACAATCAAGCCGTTCATGCTTATGCCTATTGCGAGGCCGGTGGTTTCGATCTGTCATCGAATATGGTGCATACGGGCTGGGCGCTAGCTGACCGAACTTTGTCGAAAAAATACGTTGCAGTTGAGCAACGGGCGCGAAAGGCGAAACGAGGCCTTTGGCGTGGTGGGTTTGCGCTGCCTTGGGAGTGGCGAGACCGATAATTGAGATTGAACGCTTCGCGACACATTGCGATTTTCTGGTCTGAATTTCAGATAAACGCGGCGCGCAATCAGCGCTATCGATCCTTAATGTATATATTTAGAGTTACAGTTGCCTGGGTTTAAGCAGGCTCTATCAACGATTGCTCAGTGTAAATTGGGAAGGCGACGACGATGTTCCTGCAAATACCAAACCTGTTAAACGACGAAGAGTTGGCGCAGATTGACAAGGCGATTGCCGATGGAAAATTCGTCGACGGGGAAGCTACGGCAGACGTACCCACCAAGCCGGTTAAGAAAAATTTGCAGATGGAACCGCCCGCTGAGGGAGATGCCCTGGCGCAAGTCGTAGTCCAGGCCATCGCCAGAAACCCCTTGGTGCAGCGAGCTTGTCTGCCGTCCCGTGTGGTGCGGCCATTGTTTAGCCGATACGAAGTCGGGATGGAATATGGCTGGCACACGGATAATCCGTTGATGTCGGAAGGGCGGCCGCTGCGAACCGATATTGCCGTAACGGTTTTCATCAGCGAGTTGGAAAGCTACGAGGGTGGTGATCTGATTGTGAATACGGCTGGCGGGCAGGCGCGTTTCCGCTTGCCACGGGGGCACGCCATTTTGTATCCCGCAACGACAATTCACAGCGTTTCTGAAGTTACAAAAGGCGTGCGCGACGTCGCGGTTACGTGGATTCAAAGCATCGTCGAATCCGCGGCACAGCGGGAACTGCTCCACGATCTCGACACAGCTTTGCGGCTTGTGCGAGACAAAGCGTCCACGTCGGATGAGGCACGTCTGTTGATGAAATGCCATGGTAATCTAATGCGGATGTGGAGCGAAGTTTAGGTACCAACGTATACGTTTTGGGAGGGCACGGTATGGATGACACGGCACCGCGTGGCGGGATTGATAGCGAAGCCGGCCTGAGAAAGGTTTACAAATCGCCGAGTGAGCTTGTCCGAAAGAAAGTGCTGTCGCGATTAGATCAACATTGCCGGCAGTTTATCTCTTTGTCGCCATTTCTTTGCATTTCGACCGCGGCGGCCGACGGCAGTGCGGATGTCTCGCCGCGGGGGGATGCACCCGGCTTCGTTGCCGTTCCCGATGACGGCACCATCGTCATCCCTGACCGGCCCGGCAATAATCGGTTGGATACACTTGAGAATATTACCGAGAATCCGAATATAGGACTGATATTCTTCATACCCGGATTTGACGATATTTTGCGCATTAACGGACGCGCTCGAATTGTCGACGACGAGGCCGTTCTGTCTGAATTCGAGGTCGCGGGCAAAGTTCCCAAAACGGCGATTGTCGTTGCAATTGACGAAGCCTTTCTACACTGCCCGAAGGCGCTCCTTCGTTCGAACTTGTGGTCGGAAGAAGCAAAGATACCGCGCAGTGCGATGCCGACGGCAGGGCAGATCTATAAGGACCAGGTTGCGCTCGCAGAAAGCGCGGAAGATCTGGAAGCACGCTTTATCGAAGGCCGCAAAAATAGTTTATACTGACGTATGTTTGATTTAACTGAGGAACGAGTGAACGGTGAGTGCTGCAGCGGACATTGATCCCGAGATTGTCGAAGCTCAAGCCACCGCACGGCGCACGCTTGCGGCGGCCTATCGCATTGTCGACCATCTGGGATGGACGGAAACGATCTACGGTCACCTGACCCTGCGTGTACCGGGTACCGGCAATTTTCTGATAAATCCCTGGGGGCTGCGCTACGACGAAGTGACAGCGTCCAATTTGGTTGAAATCGACATCGACGGCAATGTCATCGGACCCAGCAATTATCCGGTGAATCAGGCTGGCTTTGTCATCCACAGCGCCGTTCACGCCGGCCGGGACGATTTGCATTGTGTCTTTCATACGCACACCACCGCAGGCATGGCCGTGGCAGCACAGCAAGAAGGCCTATTGCCGATCAGCATTATGGCGACCGGGTATCATGGCCGTGTGGCCTATCACGATTATGAAGGGCCGAGCCTGAACCTCGCGGAGCGGGAACGCCTCGTGGCATCGCTTGGCGAACAGAAGGTTCTGATACTGCGCAATCACGGTCTTCTGACGGCAGGCGCTACGGTCGAGGAAGCATTCATTTTGATGTTTCGCCTCCAGCGCGCGTGCGAAATTCAGGTCGCGGCACAGGCCGGTGGCGGCACCCTGACGATCCCTTCAGCCGATGTTTGTGAAGAAGCGGCGCGTTTGACCGATGATTTCCTTAATGGCAATGACGGTGCGCCTGCGGGCAAATTGGAATTTGATTCCTATGTCCGATTGATGGATAAGCTCGATCCTTCTTATAAGCACTAGTCAGTTTATATCCAAAATACACGAACAGGAGCGGCTAAATGGAATCGCCTCATTGGCATCTTAGAATGCAGGAATACACCGCCGAAGCGGGCGGTCTGTCGCCCTCGGGGGACCGTTTTTATTTCCTACGCCATGGCGAAACCGAGCATAACAAGCGCCGTATTATACAGACTCAGCGCGGCGTCACGCTCAACGATACCGGCCGGTCTCAGGCTCGCCTCGCTGCCGATATGCTTGCACCGTTGGAATTTCTTGAAATTCATGCCAGCGATCTGGAGCGGACTTGGGAAACGGCCGAGATCGTGAACGAGAAATGCGCCAAGCCGCTGCATAAACAATCCAATCTATGGGAGCGCGATTGGGGCGATTGGGCGGGCCAGTCGAACATCGATTTGAATTGGGGTGGCGACCCGGAAAACGGTGAGACCTTGCAGCAATTCACCCTGCGCACGCTGGATGGATTCCGCGAGGTACTAAGCCATGACAAGGAAATCCTGATCGTCGCACATGGCGGCAATTACGCAGTCCTGCTGGCTGCGTTCGGCCTGCAGCTAAGCGGCCCGCGCGTGGTCAAGAATGCCGAGCCGATCAGCTTGACGCGAGACGATGAGGGGCCGAAGGGCTGGGCTGCGACTCCGTTGTAGGGTTCTCTCGTTACGGCTCACGCTTACTCAATCGGTAAATTGCCAGACACGAGCATTGCGCAGATCATTGTCTTCCATGATGCCGGTCGTGTCCGCGTGAAAGGATGCGATGGATTCTAATCCGAGGTCGCGCAGAATAAAGCGGCCGGGATCGCCGATCAGTACGGTGCATCCGAATGTTGTCTGCTCGCGGAGCCACGGCAAGAGCCGGTCGGCGATTTCTTTGTCATAACAGACGTCACCAACGAGCAAGACATCCCAGTTTCCGCGTACACCGATAAGATCTGTCGTTTCGATCTCAAAATCGACCTCGTTGCGTTTTCGATTCAATGCCATGGCGTGCGCCGCGATGGGATCGATATCGGCAGCGATTATCGTCTTGGCACCGGCGATGGCCGCTGCGATGGCGACAAGTCCGCTGCCGGCCCCGAAATCGAGCACACGTTGCCCGGTGACCGTTTTCGGTTTGTCGAGAATGTAGCGCGCCAGCGCCTGTCCCCCGGACCATGCGAAAGCCCAGTAGGGCGATCCGATCCCGAGCGCTGCCAGTTCTTCTTCGCCAGCTTTGTAGAGCGGCAATTCCTCCGTTGCGAGATGTAGTTCAATTTCCGGCACAAGACGGGGCGCCGTAATCGCGGTGTTTCGGGTAATCAATTCCACCGGCGCAAGGCCAGCCATCGCTGCGATGTCGTCTTGGGTGTTCATTATTGCCGTAACGGTCTCGACATTAGCTGGGCGTAAAACCGCTGGTCGCGGGCGTAGGGTGTTATATCATGATGTAACGGCCAACCTATGGAGGAGATGACGATGTCCGATGCGGAACAAGGTGCGGCTTTAGTGGTGCAGCCGGGCGAAGGGGAGAGTTTTTGGCAGCCGGTGCCCGCGAACGGCTATGCGGAAGTCATGGTGTCGAAGCGGGACGACCCGTCGATCGGCGATTTCTCGTCCGGTATCCAGGTGATCGCGCCGGGCAGCTATATCCGTGAGCATCAGCATGGCACGGAGCAGGAGCTGCTGTTCTTTTTCGAAGGAACCGGCAAGGTTCTGGTCAACGGTGTCGAGCATCCGGTCAAGCCGGGTACGATGGTTTATGCCGGCCATCGGAATTCCCACAAGATCATCAACGATACCGAAGACGATCTCAAAATGATGTGGGTGCTGGTGCCCGGCGGGCTCGAAGATTTCTTCCAAGCCATTGGACGCCCGCGATCCGAAGGGGAGGAGACGCCATCGCCCTTCCCACGGCCGGACAACGTCGCCGAGATTGAAGCCCAGACGGTGTTTGCCGCGCTCGACAAGGATAACTGATGGCGACGGTTACGCTTCGCGACGGCGATCACCTTCACTACGAGGTGCAGGGGAAGGGACCACCATTGTTGCTCGTGGCGGGACTGGGTGGGGTCGGCGCGTTTTGGTCCGGCCATGTACCGGCCCTTTCGGAGCATTTTCAGGTGGTCCTGCATGACCATCGCGGGACGGGACAGAGCAGCCCCTCGAAGATCGAATATACCGTTGAGCAAATGGCGGACGACTTGCTGCAACTGATGGATCATCTTGATATCCGGCAGGCGCATCTGATCGGCCATTCGACCGGCGGCGCCATTGGACAGACGTTGGCGCTGGATCAGCCTGAACGCATAGGCAGGCTTGTCCTGAGTGCGACCTGGACCAAGGCGGATGAGTATTTCAAACGGCTGTTTGCCGTGCGTGGGGAAATTTTGAGTGCGGGCGGCGTCGAAGCCTATGTGCGTTCGCATCCGCTTTTTATGTTTCCGTCGTCCTATGTGCGGGACCGGTTCTCCTCGATTCTGTCGGGGGAGAAATCGGCCATAGAGTCATTTCCAAATCCGGAAATCATGCTCAGCCGCATTCGGGGCATTTTGAAGTTCGACCGGAAAGATGAGCTTGGGTCGATCAAATCGCCAACACTGATTATCGGCGCACGCGACGATGTGACGACGCCGGCATATTTCTCCGAAGATCTCGGCCGCTTGATCCCGAATGCGGAAACGGTAATTCTGGAGACCGGCGGGCATTTCTTTCCCATCGTTGAAGCCGAAACCTTTCGCAAACACACGCTCGCGTTCCTGACGCGGCCCTGACGGAGTACTCCCATGACCGATACCGCTTTCATGACCGTAAAGGCGCTATCCGACGCCATTGCGTCCGGTGACCTTTCGCCAATCGATGTGATGGATCGCTATTTGTCACGGATCGAAGCGCATGATGAAAAACTGCACGCCTTCGTTACGGTCTATGGCGACGGTGCGCGGATGGCTGCCGAAGCGGCGGACAAGGCGGTCCGCGCGGGCCAGGCTGTCGGCCCGCTGCATGGCGTACCCATCGCGCTGAAGGACATTATCGATATGGAAGGCCGCGTGACCACGGGCGGCTCCTTGCCGTGGAAGGACCGCATCTCGCCGACCACGGCGACCTTGGCGTCGCGCTTGATCGCGGCGGGCATGATCGTGATCGGCAAGACGCATACGGTTGAATTTGCCATGGGCGGCTGGGGCACCAATCAGCATATGGGAACACCCTGGAATCCGTGGGATGCGGCCGTACACCGGACGCCCGGTGGATCGAGCGCGGGCTCCGGCGTATCCGTCGCCGCGGGCCTGGCGCCCTGCGCCATCGGAACTGATACGGGTGGTTCCGTCCGCCTGCCGGCGGCCTGGTGCGGATTGGTCGGGCTGAAGACGACAGTCGGCAGAGTGAGCACGCATGGCGTTCTGCCGCTCGCCAGCACTCTGGATACGCCGGGCCCGATGACCAGAACGGTTGAGGACGCGGCGCTGATCTACAATGCGATGCAGGGTCCCGATCCGCTCGACGCTCATACGAAAGGCGTTCCCTTCGAAGATCCGTTGCCGGACATGCGGCGCGGTATCGCGGGGCTGCGTATCGCGCGCATGGGGACCCGGGAGCGCGACGGCGTCGATGCGGAAGTACTCCAAGCTTACGACGCGTCCCTCGAAACGCTTGCGGGACTCGGCGCGGAGATTGTCGATGTCGAATTGCCGGGCCGGTTCACCGGCCTTGGCGCCTTGACCGGCAAGATCATCGGGGCCGAAGGTTATCTGTTCGTCGGCGACAGGGTCGACGATATGGAACTCCAAATCGACGAGGATGTTCGGCCCCGGATCTGGATAGGCAAAGAGATGTCAGCGCGTGAATATCTTGAAACCCTGCGTGACCGGGAAGCGATTAAAGCGGCTTATGACGAGGCCTTGTCGGGTGTTGACGCCTATCTGACGCCGACAACAGCCACGCCCGCCGTCGCGCTGGAGGACGTGGACCAGAATGAGACGCCTGCGACTTTCACTAGAGTCGTCAATCTTCTCGACCGCTGCGCGCTCTCGATCCCGAACGGCTTTACGGCGGGTGGATTGCCGACGTCGCTGCAGATCATGTGCGATGCCTATGACGAAGCGATGGCCCTGCGTATCGGCTGGGCCTTTGAACAGGCGACGGACTGGGTGAACCGCACGCCGCCTGATTTCGCCTAAGGGTACGCTTCCTTAAACTTACGCAGCGTCTCGATATGCGCGTCGTTGGAGCCCAAGCCGGATGCCATCGTGCGCACCGTGAGATGTGTGGCGCCCATTTCCTTCCACTGATCTGCTTCGGCGGCCCAGGCCTGCGAGCCCTTGTCCTCGGTCAGAACGGTGGCGTCGATGCCGAGCTTGCTGGAATCGCGGCCTGCTTCCTCGGCGGCGCCGCGAAAGAACTCGAAATGTTGTTCGGCCTCCGGCCCCGGCGGGACACGGGGGTTGGCGAACCAGCCATCCGCGACGCGTCCGGCGCGTTTGATCGCCGGTTCGATGAAGGCGCCGATCCAGACCGGGATGGGGCGCTGAACGGGCAGGGGATTGATTCCCGCGTCCTTGATCTGATGCCATTTGCCGTCATAGGTGACCAATTCGTTGGTCCAAAGCTCGCGCATGACATCGATCTGCTCGACCACCCGGCGGCCCCGGTCGTTGAAATTCTGTCCCAGGACATCGAACTCCATTTCGTTCCAGCCAATGCCGACACCGAGCCGCAACCGGCCGCCGCTCAGCAGGTCGAGTTCGGCGGCCTGTTTGGCGACCAATGCGGTTTGCCGCTGCGACAGGATTAGGATGGCCGTGGCGAGTTCGATCTTCTTCGTCAGGGCGGCAACGTAGGCATAGAAGACGATGGGCTCATGGAAGGCGTTGTCGCGCGTGTAGAAGGCGCGCCAGTCGTCCGCGACCGCCTTGCCCGATTGCAGGACATGATCGATCAAAGTGAGATGTTCATATCCCATATCCTCGACCGCTTGCACGAAATCCTTGATCGCGATGGGATCGTTGCCGATCTCGGTCGTGGGAATGGAAATGCCGACTTGCATGACTTGCCTCCTGCTGCTCTTTGACGTCAGTATTCGATGCAACGACAAACTACAGCGTCACGGATGGAAGGGGAAACATTGTCATGGCCGGATTGCTCGAAGGGGATATCGCCGTCGTAACGGGTGCGGGGTCCGGGATCGGCCGTGCGATTGCCAAAGGATTTGCCGCTGTCGGTGCGAAAGTCGTCGTGGCCGATATCAATGAGGCCGGAGCCTCGGAAACAGCCTCCATGATCGCCCAAGCGGGTGGCGAGGCTTTGAGTGCCGTGCTCGACGTCACGGACCGTGCTTCCTGCGCGGCATTGGCGGAAATCGTTGCGCAGCAATACGGCGCCACGTCCGTCCTGGTTAACAATGCCGGCATCGTCCGCCGCGAACCCATTACAGCGGATAAGGCGAACGAGGATTGGGACGCGATCATGCGTGTCAACGCGACGGGCCCCTATAATGTCACCAAGGCCTTTCTGGAACCGCTCAAGGAAACCAAAGGCCGGATCGTAAACATAGGCTCCATTCAGTCGCATGTGCATACGGGAAACGCGGTCGCCTATACGGTGGCCAAGCATGGCGTGCTGGGTTTTACCCGCGCCCTTGCAGCGGAATTGGGCCCTGACGGAATCCGGGTGAACGCCATCGGACCGGGCTTTATCCGCACGCCGCTGAACGCGGAAAATCGGGCGAAGACGGACACAGAAGCGCAGTTCATTGGCAAAACGCCACTCGGCCGGGCCGGCGAGGCGGAAGATATTACGGGACCAGCGATTTTCCTGGCGTCGGCCATGTCCGCTTTCGTGACCGGGGCTCTTGTTCCCGTCGATGGTGGCTATCTGACGCTTTAGAGCTGTCCGGAAGTGGTGCCGGTGGCAAAGCGCTTCAAATAGTCCGGATCGTCATACCGCGTAATATCGAAAGCTGACGCATAAGCGGGTAAGGGCGCACCGGTCACATGATCGGCGAGCAGGTCACCGGCGGCCATGGATGTCATGATTCCGAAGCCTGAGAACGCGCCGCAGATATAAGCACCCTCCAACGGCAAGGGTCCGATAAGGGGACGGTTCTCCGTCGTTTTGGCGTAGTAGCCGCCATCGACATAGGGTTTCGGCATGTGGCCGAAATATTCCGAGAGACGCGGGATTACGGCCGACATGCCCCGCAGCACGATTTCCGGATAATTCGGATCGTACGGAATGGGAAAGACCGGCTCGCTGGAGCCTTCTTCGTAAGTCCAATAAAGCAAAACGGCATCGCCGGCGCCATCCGGCCTGCCGTGTACGCCAGCGCAAAAGGGTTCCAGCAGTTTTTGCATCTCCGGCGTTTCGGCCAGGGCTTCGCGTTCGTCGGCGTCCCAGGGCAATCGGACGTCATCGTTCCAAATGACAAGCGGTGCGTTGCGTGGAAAGGCAGCGCGTGTATCGCTGAACGAGATTTTCACATGACCATCCAGTGTCACCGGTAGCTCAAGGCCGCAGAGTTTGGCGACCGTCGGAGAGAAAGGGCCCGCGGCGTTGACGAATTTGGATGTCGAGATCGTTTCCGTTCCTGTATCCGTCTTGACCGTTACGCCATTTATCCGGCCGCCCCTGGTGTCGATCTCGGTGACCGCGCCGCGTAGAAGTGTCACACCGACATCGCGAGCCTGGCTCAGCATGGTCATGCCAAGTTGCTGTGCGCTCAGCCATCCGCAGCGGCGTGCATGGGCGACGGTCGTGGTTTTGTCCGGCAGATACGGGAAGTTTTGCTGAATAAGACCGGGGTCCTGAAAAAGGTCGATTCCTTCGGGTAGGTTCTCGAAGCCCTGCAACGGCGCAGGAACATAAGACGGGTCGTTTGCATCACCGCAATGTCTTCGCAGCGGTCCGGCGCCGAGAGAGGAGTTTTCTTCAGCGCTCGCCGCCAGCGCATCGCCATTTTCGGCGGTCGCAAAGAGATAGCCGCGGCGGTTCATCAGAAATGCGTTGTCGGTCTCGTGCGCCAGGCGTTCGAGCAGGTCGATGCTGTGATTGGTGAAGGCGACCATGGTGTCGCCGGGGCCAGGCCACCAATTGCGGTAACATTCCGTCGATTTATCGCTGGTCAACGTCAATGGCGGCCGCTCATCGACGAGAACGATATCGCGAACGCCTTTGCGAACGGCGAGGTGAAACGCGGCCGAGATACCAGCGATCCCGGCGCCGCAAATGACGATTTCTGCATTGCGCTTAGTCATGGCGGCGCAGTTTACGGAAATATCCCAAAGACGCTGCAAAAATCGAAACCTTCCATGCTTCGCTTGCGAGGAATGGGGCGTTATAGTCGCGCAAAGCGCCGTGGCAGAACCGCGGAGCGATCTATTAGGGAGCAAGAAATGAAAATGAAGGCCGCCGTGCTGCGCCAATTCGATGCGAAACAACCCTTCGCCAACAGCAAACCGATTAGCATTGAAGAGGTCACGCTTGATCCGCCGGGCCCGAATGAAGTCCTGGTAAAAATCGGCGGTGCCGGCCTTTGCCACTCCGATCTTTCCGTCATGAATGGTGCGCGTCCTCGGCCCGAGCCCTTGGTGCTCGGCCATGAAGGCGCGGGGCAGGTCGTCGAAGTCGGCTCCTCGATTACGGATATCGAAGCGGGCGACCATATCGTTTTCCAGTTCAGCCCAAGCTGCGGTCGGTGCCGGCGCTGCATGGAAGGGAGGCCGCAGGTCTGCGAAGCCGGCGCGAAAGCGAAAGCTGCAGGCGACCTTATGGGCGGTGGGCGGCGACTGCGTGATGCGGATGGCAATTCGATTGCGCATCACACCGGCGTTTCGTGTTTTGCCGAATATGCTGTTTCGGACCGTGGGTCGGTTGTGAAGATCGATAAGGATTTGCCGCTGACCGAGGCTGCGCTGTTCGGGTGCGCCGTGATGACGGGCGTTGGCGCGGTTATCAACACCGCGCGTATTCTGCCCGGTGATTCAGTCGCGGTAATTGGCCTCGGTGGTGTTGGACTGAACGGCGTACTTGGTGCGAAGCTTGGCGGTGCCGAAACGATCATCGCCATCGATATCGCCGACGACAAACTCGGTTTGGCGCGGCAGTTGGGTGCGACGCACACGATCAATGCGAGCGAAGCGGATCACGCGGAGCAGGTTCGCGATCTGACGAATGGCGGGGTCGACTTCGCCATCGATCTCGCGGGTGTCATCCCCGCTATGAAGACTGCTTATGCCGTGACCCGTTACGGCGGGACGGTGGTGACGGCAGGACTGTCGCCCTCGACGGCCGAATTCTCGTTCGTGCAAAGCAACCTTGTTTCCGAGGAAAAATCGATCAAGGGCAGCTACATGGGCAGTTGTGTGCCCGTGCGGGATATTCCGCGCTTCATCAGCCTGTATCGCCAGGGACGGCTGCCGGTCGATAAACTGATCAGCCGCCAGGTCGGTCTCGACGAAATCAACGAAGGCTTTGACCGTTTGCAGCAGGGCGAGACCATTCGTCAGATCCTGGTGCCGCACGCGGCATAGCTGCCGACTCAATTCACAGCGTCGGAGGAGCTAACCCATGAAAACAATGCAGGAAGCGACAGGCAATCTGTCGCGGATGCAGTCTTTCATCGAAAGCAGTGACTTCGATGCGGTGGTGGCCGTCTCGCCGGAAAATGTCCTCTATATCGGCGATGTCTTCATTTCGACCCAGGTCGATATCCGCGACCGCTTGGCCCTCATCGTCTGGGCCAAGGGACGAGCACCGGCTTATATCCTGTGTCAGGTTGAGGAAGGCTATGTCCGGCAGGAATCCTGGATCGACGATATTCGTACCTTTAAGGAATTCGTCACCTCACCGATTGATGTGCTGGCGGACGTTCTTGACGAGTTTGGCTTGACAAAGGGCAAGGTCGGTATCGAAGCCGAATATCTCGGCGTGCAATACCATCAAGCGCTTATGGCGCGTTTGCCGGGGCTCCGGTTGGTGGCTTGTGACGATCTCTTTGCGCATGCCCGCATGATCAAGTCGCCCTGCGAGCGGGAGATCATGACGGCCGCCTTTCGGGGAACCGAAAAAGCCCTCATGGAAACCTATGCCGCGACGAAAATCGGCGATACGGAGCGGGATATGGCCTTCCGCCTGTGCGACGGCATTCTGCGCTCCGGCGCCGAGTCGGTGGCGTTTTGTCACATTAATGCAGGACCGAACACCGGCTTTCCGCATATGGACCCTTCCGCCAACACCGTCGCCAAAGGCGATATTCTCAAAGCCGATACCGGTGGATATTACAGCCGGTATTATTCGAATGTCGGCCGTACCGCGAAAATGGGCAAACCGACGGACGAAGACCTCTCCTGGTGGGGACGGCTACGCGATATTCATCGAGAGATCATCGATATGGTCCGGCCGGGCAACACCGGCGCGCAGCTTTTTGAGGCCGCGACCCGGCTGCACGAGAAACACAAAATCCCGTTCCCCTACGCCCATAACGGCCATGGGATTGGACTGCAAATTCACGAACATCCGCTGATCAGCCCGCATGACAGCATTCCCTATGAAGCAGGGATGATGACCACGGTCGAGACCCGTGTGCGGTGGGTTGGAAAAGTCGGATATCACATGGAAGACTTGATTGAAGTAACGGAAGCGGCGCCGATTGTCCGTTCCGACTACTTCGACAATGAAGAAATTTTCGTCGTCTGAAAGGAAGCACATGTCGCGTCAAATGCCAGCACTGAGCCTCGCCGCCGTCCCGGGACGCCGCCGCGCCACATTGGAACTTGCCACTGAAACCGAGAAGCGCGGATTTACCGGGATCTACTGTCCAAGTATGTCGGACGGTATGGCGCTCTGCGAAGCCTTGGCCTTCGTGACGAACGAAATTCCTTTTGGCACCTCGATTGCGCCGATCTATACGCGGCCCGTGCTCGATCACGCACAGACGACAGCTTTTATTCATGAAGTGTCGGGAGGACGATTCAGTTTCGGAATCGGCATCAGCCACGGGCCTTCGATGGCGCGCATGGGACGCACTCTGGGCAAACCGTTGACCGACACACGCAAGTTCGTCGAGGAATACAATGCGGTGGAGCGGGTTGGTGAAAAGCCGCCGATCGTATTGGCGGCCTTGCGCAAGAAGATGATCGGTCTGGCCGGCGAAATCGGCGACGGCATGGTTTTCGCCAACGCCGCCCGCTCGCATATGAAGGAATCTTTGTCTGCCCTGACGGACGACAAACGAAATGATAGTAATTTCTACATCGGCAATATGATTCCAACATGCATCTCTGACGACATCGAGGCGGCGAAGGCGGTCAATCGCCGGACCCTGACCAGCTACGCCATGCTGCCGAATTATCAGAACTACTGGCGTGAAGCGGGCTATGACGAAGAGATGGATGCGGTTCAAGCGGCCGTCGAGGCCGGCAATCTGAAAAGTATTCCGTCACTTCTCAGTGATAAATGGCTCGCCGATACGACCCTGTTCGGTCCCGTATCGCAAGTTATGGAGGGTCTTGAAGCGTGGTATGAGAGTGGCGTTCGCACGCCCATTCTCGTCCCGTCTTCCGCGGCGGGCAATCAGTTGAAGGCGTTTGAGGAAATGTTCGCCGCCTTCGAATAGTGTGATGATCCCAAAGCTCGTCGCATTGAATGCGACGAATTTTGGGATCTGAATCACACTAGATTCAAATAATTAGTGTGCTGATTCACGCGAAATTCAATCCTTTGAATTTCACGATCAGGAAACGGATTGTTACCACGAACCACTATTTACGGGATTCGTACATATTGATCATCTTAACGGCGTCGGTCGCCAGCATGCGGCCGATGGGGCCTGAGCTATAGGTCGATAAGATCACTTTGCCATCCGCGCCCACGATGAATTCGGAGGGCTGAATGATGCTGCGGCGGTCTTCCCACCACGACCCCAACTTGTCTGCATCGGCCCGGGTAATGCCATGCCCCACGGGATAGGAAAGGTTACTGGCGATTTCACTCGCCTTTTCGACATCGTCGACACTCGCCGCATAAACTTTTGCATCCAGCGACGCCAATACTTCTGATTCTCTTTCATAGTCGGCCAACTGCCGACGGCAGTAAGGTCACCAGTGGCCCCGGTAAAACAGGACTATGCTGTAGTTCGATTTCAGGTCGCCGGGCAGTTGCAAGGTAGAACCGCCGACGAGGTTCAGCGTTATGTCGGGAAATGAATCGCCCGCATTCAGTTTGTTCGCCAATACTCGCTCCCATCACATAAGGAAAGTCGAGCGGATTGAAACAGATCGCGTCGGGACGCGCAATCCACGCGCTTTCGAAAACCAGTTAATCAGCATACTCTACGCGCCGACGAAACGCAGACCTTTAAGGAGCAATTGGTATGGCAGGTAGCAACGAGCTCGTCGTATCGGCGATCCAGATAACGGCCGTCGATGGCGAGGTCGAAGAGACACAGGAAAAAGTTTCTCGCCTGCTGGATGTTGCAGGGGAGCGCGGTTCCGATCTCGTTGTGCTTCCCGAGGTATGGACGGGTCTTTCCTACAGCGAAAGTGATCTTTATCGCGAGACCGCGGAGACAATTCCAGGGCCGAGCACGGACCTATTGGCGGAGAAAGCCAAAGCGTACGGGATGCATGTCGTCGGTTCGATCTATGAGCGCGGGAACGACGCCTATTATAACGCCGCACCGCTGATTGATCCGCAAGGTGACATCGTTGGGAAGTATCTCAAGACACATTTGTTCGATGCGCCTGACCGGACCGACATTCGGAAAGGCATCCGCGAATCGGACAAGGTGCGGGCAGGGGACGAACTACCGGTGTTCGATACGAAGATCGGCAAGATTGGCGTGTCGGTTTGCTCCGATTTGCGGTTTCCCGAAGTCTATCGCGTGTTGAGTTTGAAGGGGGCGCAGGTCATCGTGTGCGCTTCGGCGTTTCTCAGCCCGCGTTTCGATCATTGGGAATTCTTCATGCGCGCCCGGGCTGCGGAGAATCAGGCGTTCGTCGTCGCCTCCGGTCAATATGGCGTGGAACCGAAATCCGGTATCGGATTTGTCGGCCGCAGCATGATCGTCGATCCCTGGGGCGTCGTGATCGCCACAGCCCCGGATACCGAATGCTGCATTACCTCAACGATCGATCTCGATTTCATCGATGAGATCCGCGGCCGCTATCCCTTGATGGATCAACGCCGTCCCTCTTTGTATGGCATCATCGGAGAGGAACTAAACTAACCGCCTTGATGCGAGTCCAATCATATCGTCTTGTGTATGTCGCGGCTGAAAGGATACACCCATGTTGTTCGCCTGTGAGAATATAGACCGGTTGCAGTGTATGGAATTGCAAGGCAGGGCGCTGCCGCGTGGCCTGAAGGCCTCGCTGTATGAGTTGGCGCGTGCGGTCCATGACGAACCGCTTGTACTCGCGGCGGCAAAAATGCTCAACGAAGGACCGCGCCATATCGGGATCATCACGGGGGCCGCGGTGCCGGGCCATATGCCCGTTGGGGAGAATGATGGTCCTCTGGGCGCCGTGGTTTTGACGAATGCACTCGTACGGCTTGGCCACTGGGTTTCGATCTACACGGATAATATGGCAGCGCCGCCGCTGAAGACTCTGATAGAGCGCCTTGGATTGGACGTTCCTGTAATTGATTTGCAAATGAACGGAACCCAACAGCAGGAAGCCATTGCCGACGACATCGATGTCGCGGTCGCGATCGAGCGGCTTGGTGGCAATCCGAACGGTGTCGTTTATGGCGCCACCGGCGTCTCGCGTGCCGACTTTCGGTGCAATGTCGATCATTTGTTCAAAACGATGGCAGATTTAGGAAAGCCAACGCTTTCGATTGCGGATGGCGGGAATGAAATTGGATTTGGCAAAATTTACGACGCTCTTTGCGAGCGAATCCCTGAATACAAACTCGAGAATGTCACGCCATGCGGCGGCGGCGTTTACAGTATCGTCTCCACGGATGTGCTGGTTGTCGCCACTTCATCCAACATTGGCGCTTATGGCGTTGTTGCTGCGCTTGCTTTGCTGCGGGAGGACCTCTCGATTTGCCACACGCCGGAAGAAGAAATGGCGCTGGAGTATATTGGTGTCGGTCTTGGTCTTACGGATGGTGGGTCAGGAAAGAAAATTGCCGCGGTAGACGGTGTTCCCGTGGACGATAATGTCGCGATCGTTCGTTTGATGCGCAGTTCCGTTCAACGGGCGCTGGAAGGAACATCGGACCGGGGCTTCTAAAGTATCTTTCGAACGACATCGAAAATGCCGTAAACCAGCACGCCCGCCGCTGCGCCGGCGGCGGCAATTGCGATGCCTGACAATGCGGTTGGTTCTGCGGGCGCGTAGCCTTTGTAGTAAAGTATCGCGGCAACCGCGACACCGACCGCGGCACAGACGCCGCGCCCATGAGCCCTATATTCCGGCTTGAATATCCAAGATTTCAAATCCATGGCGATCTTCGGAACGTCCCTTTTCTCATCACCTTGCTGCTTTTGACATAGTATTGAAATCCTTAATAATTTGGTGAAACACTTTGTGAGGCATTGGCCGAATTTAGCGCAATTTTGTGGTGTTTGACTTTTTATTTTGTTTGAGGCCAGGAATGAGTACGGATTTCATAGCCAAAATTGACGGTTCAACAGGGGGTGATAGGCGTACGCCCGAGTTGTGGCATGGTATAAACGCTAAGAAAATTGGCATACTGAATGATTGCCAGTACCGGCAGTAGTGAGTTGAGATGCGGTATCGCACCCGGCTATTTTGGGCTGAGTTGGTCTTAATCGGCCTGCTGGCGGCTTCGTTTGCCGGTAAAGCGGCAGCGCAGTCGGAAGAGTTGACGCGCAATTATCAGCGCGGCTCCTCGCTATTCGAAGCCGGCATGTACAAGGCGTCCACACCGTATTTCATTAAGGCTCTCGAATTGAGCGAAGTGGAATATGGGCGGGATAGTTCGCGAACGGGGTTCATTCTCAAAAATCTTGCCACAATCTATTCCAAACAAGGCAATTTCGCGGAGGCTGAACCCCTGTACGTCCGCGCTTTGCGAATATTCGAAGATGCCTTCGGAAAAACCCATGGGCTCGTCGCCGAGGTCACAAATGAGCTCAGCATCGTTTATGTCGAGCGCAAGCGATTTATCGAAGCGGAACCGCTACTGGGAAGGGTTCTGGAGAATTTGGAGCGAGCCTTTGGTCCTGGCGACGCTCGCGTTGCCGTAGCGGCCTATAATTACGGCTACGCGAGCGAGTTCTTGGGAGATGCGAAAAAGGCGCGATCACTGTATGCGCGGGCACTTGCAATCTGGCAGTCTCAACCCGTTCCAGACGATAATAGGATTCGCGCGGCAAAGGAACGTATCGCCGGGCTGAGCCGGATTAGTGAGCGAAAGGGGCCATCTTTGGCACCATATCTGCCCCGCATATTGCCGGGACGCGACGTAAAACAACAGGAGGCGATCGCACCCGCTGCCAGGGCGCCGACCTCAACGGCGCGGCAAAGCGCGCCTGTTCGCTCGGATGTCAAGGCCGGTTCGGAATGGCGAATTCAACTGGCGTCATTTCGTTCCAGAGATACCGCGAACCAAGAGGCAGAACGCTTGCAAAAGAAGTTCAGCGCATTGGTTGCTCCGGCGGGTGGGTTGAAGGTTCGGGAAGCGGTATTGAAGACTACGACCTATTACCGTGTCGTTGCTGGACCTTTTGGCCAGCGTGCGGCCGCAGCAAGCCTGTGCCGTCATCTGAATGCGCGGCAGCAGGCATGCATCGTTGCGCAGCAGAAATCGAACTGAGAACACATGGAACGACGTTTGGTATTTTAAAGCAATTCAAGGCTCGAAGAGCGGATATCGCGTGAGCTGGATCGATTAGGTGCAGTTGTGAACGAGATGAATGACGACGATGTCATCGAAATTTATCTAGGCGAAGCGGAACTTGAAATTCGCCGCTTGCTGCGTTCCGCGCTGCGTGATTTAGGACTGGACGTGTATCAAGATTATGATGCGTGCGGTCCGCTTCGCGAAGCTGTCAGCGAGGGTAACCCCGATCTCATCATCGTTGATTCGGATCTGGCGGGCGGCGATGCGTGCGATCTAATTCAGGCAATTCGACACCACCGGTTGGGCTCCAACCCCTTTGTCCCGATTGTCGTTACGACGTGGGAAAACTCGTCGGACCGTGTCCGGCAATTGATCGATAGTGGGGCGGATGGGTTATTGGTTAAGCCTGCATCGATCAGGGCGATTCACAATCACGTTGAACTTATTGTCAACAACCGGAAGCCGTTTGTCGTCACGAGTAGCTATATCGGGCCAGACCGGCGGAAGGATCCCAAGCATACCAATACAGCGCCGTTGATCGAGGTGCCGAATACATTAAAAGCGAAAGTAAATGGCGAAACCGTAAACCTCGGCGCCTTACGGCAGCAGATTGCGCGCAGGTCGGCGGATATAAACACCGAGCGTCTGCGTCGTAACGCTTTTGAGCTTTCGTTCCTCGTTGAAGTGACTCTAGGTGGATACGACTCAGGTGTTGCCGATACGACGCTTCGTGTAAATGTGGAACGGCTATTTGGCGTCGCCGAGGACACCCTACGCCGACTGGCTGGCAGCGATTTCGAGCAGAGTGAGGAACTATGCCAGACGCTGGTCCGCGTCGTGTCGACGATCGTTGAAAATGAAAGCAGGCCCGCTCGGGTCGATCTGCAATTTCTAAAGCCATTGACGGATGCAATTCTTGTAGGCTTCAACCCCGACCGCAGCCAATCAGAGATGTCCCGTGAAATAATTGCGTCGATCGATCTTTTCGAAAAGCGTCAGAAATCTAGACCGGACTAGCGCCGAACACTCAGCTTAGGGTTTCCGGCAAGATTTACGGGATAAGCGTAATCCGCGGTTCATCGGATCTGTAACGATCGATGCGAATGCTCTCGCGAGTTATCTGAACGAAGTCCGTCTGCTTATTTCGACGGTGGATCCGATCCTTTGCAAAAATTCATTGCGTCATCCAAATGGATGACGAGAGAAATCGCGATACGCCCTAATTTCTCGTCATTACCTACCCCTGGCCGGCGCGATAAGCCCCTCGCGCGGGCCTTATCTAGCCCCGTCTGGCGACACTGGTTCTCCTATACCAGTTAGCCAGCGGGGCCTTTTTTTTCAGTTCTCCACTATTTCATCCGCGAATTTGGCGTCGGAGCGTGGTGCGGTTGCGTCGCTTGTTCTCCATTATCGCGGTCAGTACACAGAAATGTGTGCTGTTGTGATAGTTATTACTAAGTAAAAATGCCCTAAGATCATAGTTAAACGCTAACGGTATGACAGTAGTGTGGGTATAATAATAGTATATATACAATAGTAGTATAAATAAATAATTACCTTAGTGATGTAAATAGGATTTTCGCACTTCGTGATTGGGCTTGAGGGGTGGTGCATAAATAAAATGGGTGGAGAGGACCAAGAAATGACCAATAGTTCAATATTCGAGACATTGGATGCAACGCTGAGAAGTAAATACAGGACCTGCGCCCTCTACCGGATGGTGCTACAGGCTTTTGGACCGGTTCAGCCCTTCAAGGACCTCTTAAAAATTGAGGAAAAGTACCGAATGATCCTTGCGGGCCTGGCGAGGCGATATGGACATGCAATGCCGGTGGATGAGTGGGAAGGGCAGGTTGCAATTCCTGTCTCGTTTGTAGAGGCGTGCGAAGAGGCCATTCAACTCGAACTGGAGAATGACCGGTTATATCTGGCGAGGCTGGATATTTGCGAAGAGCCGGCCCTTCGGCGGGTGATGATGCGGATCCGGAATGTATCCCAGATGAGCCATCAGCCGAGTTTCCGGGAGTATCTGGAATTTGCCCGGTTCGGGGAAAAAAGAGCGATCAATTTTTAGGTAGCCGCATGATCCGGTGTATTAGCTTGGCGGGACTGTTATTCGCGCGGCCATGCTTAAGGGCTTTGCATTTTAGGGGTTTTCAAGTGCGCAAGTCCGGTTGGGCATCGCCGGTATCGTGTCAAATAGGTTCAAAACTCTCCCGCCCACATTGCGCGGTAGTGGGGGAAACGGTGTTCAATTCGTAGTCGTTTTGACTACCCAATATGTTTTCTCGTTTGCCGGCGCTGCGGGCGTGCACTACGACTCGGGCTCGGGTTGAACCACTGAGGAAACAGATAATGAGCGAACGAAGAGAAGCTGGCCGGCAATATCTGCGCGATAATCTGGGCGAAGCTTATCTGCAGAAACGTGATGCAAGTACGAACTCATTTAACGCACCATTGCGGGCTCTATCGGAGGAGTATGCGTTCGGCGAGGTTTGGTCCCGGCCAGGTTTGGATCGCAAAATACGCAGCATGCTTTGTTTGGGCATGCTAACTGCATTGAACCGGCCTCATGAAATTCGTATCCACGTTAACTCCGCGATAAATAACGGCTGTACGGTTTCGGAAATACAGGAGGTCCTATTGCAGACGGCGTTGTATTGCGGTCTGCCGGCGGCTATCGACAGTCATGCTGTTGCAGAGGAAGTGCTGCGCGAGCGCGGAATGCTCGATGATTAATATTTTTATTACGCGGGAGTGAAGAGAGCTGCTTGGACCTATGATGCGATTCGGACAGTCAAAACGCCCGAATCAGTTAGGCGGCCGGTGACAGAACGCCAAGCATTCGCTCGATACTGTCCGAAACACGATCGTTCAAATCGGTATACCGCGCGGCGAGTCCGGCGCCGTCGACCCGTACGGTTTCTGCCCAGGCACTGAACTCAAAATCGTCGTCATCGCTCATTGGCAGAACGAAACGGAAGGTAAACGGTTGGCCTGCGCGTAATGCGCCGGAATAGGGGCCAATCATGACGCCGTGGCGACTCCAATTGATGACGTTGAACATTTCATTGTGGATATACACTTTTGCTCTTCCGACTGGAATTCGATCTTCGCCGCGCTTGGCGCGTCCGGTTAAGGACACCATGGCATTTCACCCAATTAACAGTTGCAAGGAGATCAGCGAAACAACAATGCTATTTTAGTGCAAGCTGTGCCAAATTCAGAACGAATTGTCCAGTCATCATCATTTGTGCCGACTGGCTCTGGTCATTGGATGCTCTTCTCCCCGCCGTCCTGGCTGTCTAAGATTATACGAGAGCCTTGTCCTCGACAGCGGCAGTAGCGGGTTTGCGCCAATTTTTTCAAAGCGCAAGATAAAGGAGCAATATGTACCGTTTGGGAATCGATGTCGGTGGTACCTTCACCGACTTCACACTGACGAATGCGGAAACAGGAACGTCAATTCATTACAAGGCACCATCAACGCCACGCAACCCGGCGGAGTCGATTCGGAACGGTATTCCGGAAATTCTTGCTGTCGCGGGTATCGATGGCCAGGCGCTCCGGTTCCTTGGGCACGGCACCACTGTTGCGACGAATATGGCTATCGAACGCCGCGGTGCCCGCACGGGTCTGATCACCACAAAGGGATTTCGAGATGTCCTCGAAGTGGGAAGACAGCTTCGCCCGCATCTTTACGATTATTCACAAACAAAACCGCCGCCGATTGTACCGCGCTCTCGGCGGCGAGAAGTGGTCGAACGATTGGCGTATGACGGATCTGTTGAAACCCCATTTTGTGAAAGATCGGGTGCTGAAGCCGTTGCAAATCTTGTCGATGCCGATGTCGAGGCAGTCGCCGTCTGTTTTTTACACAGCTATCGAAATTCGGAACATGAGCATGTCATACGAAAAATGCTCAAGGCGGCGCTACCGGATGCCTATGTCAGCCTTTCCTCGGATGTGTTGCCGGAGTTCAGGGAATATGAGCGGATGTCGACGACGGCTCTGAACGCCTATATCGGCCCGTCGATGGCGGCATATTTTGACGATTTCGTCGCATCGGCGAAAGCGTTGGCACCTAAAGTCGAGCCTTATACGATTCACTCCAATGGCGGCTTGATGACAGCGGCGACCGTTCGCGATCACCCGGTCAGGACATGCTTATCGGGGCCTGCGGCCGGCGTCGTTGGCGCGTCGGAAACCGCTCGTGAGGCTGGTTTCCCGCATATCATTACCTACGATGTTGGTGGGACCAGCACGGATATCTCGGTCGTGCGGGATGCCAAGCCGACCTTCACCTCGAGCCGACAGGTCGCTGGATTTCCGGTTCGCACGCCAATGCTTGATATTCATGTCATCGGTGCGGGCGGTGGCAGCATCGCGTGGCTCGACGATGCCGGTGGTTTAAAAGTCGGGCCGCGCAGTGCAGGGGCTGTTCCCGGACCCGTCGCGTATGGGCTCGGGGGGAAAGAGCCGACCTTGACGGATGCGAATTTGGCGCTTGGGCGGCTGAACCCAAAGGCGCTGCTTGAAGGTGCAATGCCGGTGGATACCGACGGCGCTCGCGCGGCGATCAAAGCGAAAGTCGCAAACCCTCTTGGTCTCGAGACGGACACCGCGGCATACGGCATGTTGGAAATTGCGGTGGCAAATATGAGCCGCGCCATCCGGTCCGTCACAACGGAACGCGGGTACAATATGGCCGACTTTGCGCTGTTTGCCTTTGGCGGTGCGGGGCCGTTGCATGCGAGTGATCTCGCTGTCGAATGTGGAATCCCTCGAATAATTGTTCCAGAAGCGCCCGGCACGATGTGCGCGCGCGGCATTCTGCTTTCCGATATCGTGCATGATTTGGTTCGCAGCGCGATTGCGCCCGCTGAGCCAGGCACCTGGGACGATGTCTGTCGATTCTTCGAGGAAATGCAAGATGAAGGTGGGGCGCTTCTGACGCGTGACGGTGTGGCGAGAGAGGATCGCGAATTTCGGCACTTTATCGAGGCGCGCTATGTCGGGCAGAACCATGAGGTCCGTGTTCCCATGGAGTCGATCGACGCCGAGAACTTTGATGCGTTCCTGCAAGGCTTCGCCGCGCGCCATACTCAGGAATATGGTTATGACATTCCCGACCGCGCTGTCGAAACCGTCAATTGCCGCGTTCAGGCTATTGGCCGCGTCACGCGTTCGGAGCCGCGGTTCGCGGGAGGCGCCCAAGCCCTCGACGACGCGATACTGGAACGCCGTCCCGCTTATTTTGGTTCGAAACTGGGATGGCTGGAGGCTGTTGTCTATCGACGCGGAGACATTCCCTTGAACGTCGAAATCGAGGGCCCGGCAATTATCGAAGAAATGAGTGCGACGACGGTGGTCTTGCCGGGGCAGCAGGCGGCACTCGATCGAAATGGAAATATCGTAATTGAGGTAAAGCAATGACGCGTGAATTCGATCCCGTCGCGATGGAAGTCTTCAGCAACCGGCTGCTATCGATTACCGAGGATATGGGCAATACGCTGATCCGGTCGTCTTTTTCGACCAACATCAAGGAACGGCGGGACTGTTCGGTCGGTCTCTTCGATGCGACGGGCCGGTTGATCGCGCAGGCCTCCCATGTGCCGCTGCATCTGGGCTCGCTGATGGGCGGCGTGCAGGCGGTCCTGAAAGTTTATGCAGTCGAGGATATGCGGGCAGGCGACGCCTTCATCTGTAACGATCCCTATCTCGCCGGCGGTACGCATATGCCGGATATATCGATCGTCTCTCCGGTCGTTATCGATGGCATTGTTCGGTTCTTCACGGCCAATATCGCCCATCATTCGGACGTCGGCGGCAGCGTCCCGGGTTCCATTTCCGGCGCGTCGCGCACGGTGTTCGAAGAGGGAATTCGAATCCCGGTCATACGTGTCGCGCATGGCGGTGACATCAGTGACGACATCATGAGGCTCGTTTGCAGTAATACGCGTGAACCCGAAGAGCGTGCGCTCGATCTCAATGTCCAGGTTGCGACGAATGTGCGCGGCGCGGTTTTACTTAAGGCGTTGGCCGAACGAAACGGGCTAGAGCAGGTGTTGGGCGCGGTGGATGATTTACTGACCTACACGGGACGCCGCTTACGTAATCGGATCGCGGCGCTGACCGATGGCGCCTATAGCTGCACCAGCTATCTCGATGATGATGGTCAAGGTGGCGATCCAGTGGCGATCACCGTCACGGCGAGGGTCGCCGGTGAGTCTTTAACGCTCGATTTCGCAGGAACAAGCGGTCAGGCCCGCGGTGCGATGAACGTGCCAGAAAGCGCGCTACGCGCAACCGCCTATTATTCGATCAAGACCTTGCTCGACCCGAATTTGCCACCGAACGGTGGGATGTTCGAGGCGATTGAGATCGAGGCACCGGAAGGGTGTCTCGTCAATCCGCGCCATCCCGCGGCGGTGGGCGCGCGCAGCATCACCTGCAATAAAGTAGCGCGCGCGATTTTCGGCGCGTTTGCGCCCCTTTTGCCGGACGAAGCGGTCATGGCGGCGGGCCATGATTCCATACCGGCGATTGTCTTCTCCGGTGAGCGGCGCGGTGGCGGTCCTTTTGTGTATTTGGAAACCGTCGGCGGCGGTTCGGGCGCGCGGGCAGACTCGGACGGCATGGATGCGGTGCATGTCCACCTGACCAATACCTCGAATTTGCCGGCCGAAGCGCTGGAGCACGAATACCCGCTCATGGTGGACGAATATGCATTGGTCCCGAATTCCGGCGGCGCAGGCCAGTATCGCGGGGGTGTTGGAATCGCGCGACAAATTCGCGCCATGCAGGACGATATAGTCTTTTCGATCCGATCCGACAGCCACATCATTGGGGCGCCTGGTGTCTTTGGCGGCGAAGAAGGGGGCACCGCAAACCTGATCAGAAATGCCGATAGCGCTGACAGGAAAGAATTATCGTCGAAAGTTTCGCATATAGAAATGCGCGCCGGCGAATCCATGCGCTTGGAGACCGCCGGCGGCGGCGGGTATGGCGCACCAGGCGCGCGCGCGCCGGAAGCGTTGGCGGCGGATATACACGACGAGTTGATGTCACGCGAAAATGCGGAACGCCATTATGGTGCGGCGCTCGTTGAGCGTGCGCTGTCTCAAACGGAGGGAGAAAACTAATGACGGGATCGGATTCGCTGATCAAGCTGGACTTCGATGATCACGGAGAAGCCGGGCGGGTCGCCCGGGTGACGTTTAATAATCCTGAAAAACGCAATGCCCTGGGGCTGGCAGGCAAGGAACAGTTCGTTACGGTGATGACCGGATTGAAGCATGATGAAACGTTACGCGCGCTCGTCCTGACGGGCGCCGGCGAAAAGTCTTTCGTGGGCGGAACGAACATTGGCGAAATGGCGGAATTCGATCTGGCGCAGGCTGAAAGTTCATCGACATGGACGCACCGAGTATGTGACGCCGTGCGGCAGTTTCCGGTACCGGTTATTGCGCGGATTAACGGTTATTGCTTCGGGTCGGGCATGGAAATCGCGGCCTGCGCGGATATGCGCGCGGCGGCGGATCATGCGCGGTTCGGTATGCCTGAAACACGGCATGGCATTCCTTCGGGCATGGAGGCATCGGTACTGCCGCGCCTTATCGGGTGGGGAAAGGCGTGCGAGCTTGTTCTGACGGGGGATCATATCGATGCCGAGGAAGCCTATCGGATCGGGTTCCTGGAACGTATGGTGCCGGCCGACAAACTCGATGATGCCGTACAGGGTTGGCTCGACTCGTTGTTGGCGTGCGGGCCACGCGCGGTTCGTATTCAAAAGCGGTTGATTATCGATTGGGACCGGATGTCGCCGACGGACGGCGCCCGCGCGGGGATACAGGCTTATGTCGATGCGTATCGGACGGACGAGCCGAAGCGGCTTATGACCGCATTCATGAATAGGAAGCGTTAGAGCCCAGACCTTAAATTCAGGCTGCCTGCTCGACGGTCATTTCCTCGCCGGCAACAGTTGTTCGCCGCATATCGCGGATTTCGGCCGTATCGTTGAAAGCGCGGACGCGGTGCATCACCTGCCGATTATCCCAGACGACGAGATCGTATTGACGCCATTGATGACGGTGGACGAATTCTCTCTGTGTAGCATGCTCGTTGAGGTCTTTTAAAAAGACCCGAGCTTCGGGAGTTTGCCATCCGACGATGGTTCCGCCGTGCGCGGATAGATAGAGCGACTTCCGCCCGGTCACAGGGTGCGTCCGAACCAGCCGTTGGCGTACGGGTTTAAAATTGGCCTGTTCTTCTTCGCTAAGACCTTCGAAGCCGAGTTGGCCACGGGAGTAGAGCAGGGAATGCTCGCAGACGAGATCTTCGATTTCAGCCTTTGTTTTATCGTCCAACGCATCATAGGCCGCCCGCATGTCGGCGAATTCCGTATTGCCGCCTGCGGCTGGAACAATTCGGCCTGAAAGCAAGGAGTACTTTGCCGGTACGGCGCGGAAGGAACTATCCGAATGCCACAGCCGGTTTCCGAGATTGAACATCCGAGCCCGATCGTTTCGATCGAACGGTTTATGATCGCGGTTCAAATTGGAAACGTCCGCCATCAGGGGATCCAACCGGCGCTCGTGGTCCTTGGTGATATTGCTCACCGCACCGGGCAACTCCAACTCACCGAAGTTTCGGGTAAATGATTGCTGCTGCTGGTCCGTGATATTCTGTTTGTGAAAAACCAGGACTGCGTACTCATCCATACCGGCCTCGACTGCGGCCACTTCTTCACTTGTGAGGTCGCGGGTCATATCAATGCCGCTTACTTCGCCGCAGAACAGGGGGTGAAGTGGCCGGATGGATACTGTCATGGTTCTTCTCTTGGGTTGGTTCTAGTATTTCTTTCCCAAGTTATAAGCCTTTACCAGGAATGGCTGCAAATCATCATGTGCCGGTGAAAACCGGTTTCCGTTTTTCGATAAAGGCATTAACCGCTTCCTGATGATCGTTCGTGCGCGAGGTTTGGACAAGCCTGGGCGCTTCGCCGTCGAGTGACGTGAGATAATCCTGCGTCAGCGCATCGTCGAGATTGTCCTTCATGTTCCGCAGTGCAATTTGCGGCCCTGCAGCCAACGAAGCCGCAAGTTTAAAGGCTTCCTCTTGCAGTGCAGCGTCGGGAACGACACGGTTGAACAGGCCGATGCGCTCGCATCGTTCTGCATCGACCCTGTCGGCGGTGTACATCAGTTCTCGCGCACGGGACGTCCCAACCAGATGGGTGAGCAACCACGCAATACCGTAATCGCCGCTCATGCCGACGCGCGCATAACCCGCACTGACGAAGGCGGATTCGGCGGCGATGCGAATATCGCAAGCCATGGCGATAGCGAGGCCAGCACCGGCCGCCGGGCCGGGAAGGGCCGCGATGGTCGGTTTGCGCAGCTCGAACAAGGCGCCCGTCATGGTGCGTTGGCGGACCTGAAGATCGGCGATGCGTTCTTCATCGGTCATCTGTGCCTTGCGGCTGCCCTTGCCCATACCCTTTACGTCGCCGCCGGCGCAAAATGCGGGGCCGGCCCCGGTGAGCAACACAGCACCGACATCCTTATCTTCGCCGGAAAATTTGATCATGCGCCGCAGTGCCGGCGATAGATCGTCGGAGAGCGCGTTGCGGGCCTCTGGCCGGTTAAGTGTGATGACCGCGACGCCATCTCGGACGTGGCAAAGGAGCTGGTCGCTGCCTGAGTCTATTTCTCTCATTTTGGGTTCTCCGATTTACTCTGGCATCGTCGCAACGAAACTTGCGCGCTCGGCGACACGGTCGAAATAGCCTTTTAGCACACTCGAATTTTCGAGCATCTCTTTCCCTTCGGGGAAAATCTGAAATCCGTTTAGCATTGGAACAAGAAAGCAATCCGCCATCGAGAAGGATGCCGACCCCAGGTACCCTGGCGCGACCGCGTCCTCCAGCATGGAAATCATGCGCGGCAGGCGCTTCAGCGCCCGGTCGATCTTGGTCCGCACGACATTGCCGTCCTCATCCTTGTGAAAGGCGTATTCGACGACATAATTGCGCATGATGAGTTGGTCCACGCCGGATGCGGTCGCGGAAATCCATTGGTTGATCGGCGCCGCTTCCTTCGGGTCCGTCGGGATCAGCGCCGGTCCGTCGAAGGCTGTATCGATATAACGGGCAATCGCCTGGGATTCGGCCAGCACCAGCCCATCGTGCCGCATGACGGGGATTTGGCCTTGCGGATTGATGGCTTTGACCTCATCGGAATGGGGCATTGCCGATATATGTGTGTACGGAACGCCCTTTTCTTCCGCTACCATGCGCACGGTGCGCACAAAATTCGAACGGGATATACCAATTATTTCCATTGTCATTGTTCGCTCCTTCTCTAAGACGCGGCTCGCATAAATACGGCCGCAAATTTGCGCTCAGCTTAAGGAGTGACGGCGTTCAATGCGAAGATTAATTGAACGTTCTTAGGGTCCGAAAACGACTTTCGGCAGCCAGGTTGTCATATCGGGAAATACGGCGACGATTCCCAGCATCAAAACCTGGATGGCGACGAAGGGTATAACGCCTTTGTAGATCTGCATCGTCGTTACTTCAGGCGGCGCGACGCCGCGTAAATAGAACAGTGCGAAGCCGAAGGGCGGCGTCAGGAACGAAGTCTGTAGATTGAGTGCGATCATGATGCCGAGCCAGACTGGATTCAGATCCATCTGCAGCAGGATCGGGGCGACGATAGGAACGACGACGAATGTGATTTCGATGAAATCCAGGACGAAGCCGAGCAGGAACATGATCGCCATGACCACGAACATGGCGCCGATGGTGCCGCCGGGCAGGGAGGTCAGGAAGCCGTGCACGAGATCGTCGCCGCCGAGTCCGCGGAAGACGGACGAAAAGAGTTGTGCGCCGATCACGATGCCGAACACCATGGCGCTCACGCGGGTCGTGCTCCGCATGACTTCATGTAAACCACCGCTGCTATAGACCCGGGCGAGGCTGACCCAAATTCCCCAGGCCAGCGCCGTGCAGCAGAGTGCGGCGACGACGATGCCGATCATATCGGTGGTCGGAATATTGTCGCGGGAGACACGAAGATCCATCGAGCCGGTTAGAAACAGGACGATGATCAGTCCAAGCGCCGCGGCATAAATTGGCTTGCCGTTGTCCGGGTTCATTCTCAAGCCGCCCAGCAAGGTCGCGCCGACAGCGCCGACGGACGCGGCTTCGGTCGGCGTGGCGATTCCGGCCAGGATGGAGCCTAGCACAGAGACGATAAGGATGATCGGCGCGACCAAGGCGCGGCCAATGCGCAGGAAGATTTCTCGTTGCGTCAGTCCCTGAACCAATTCATCGCGTGGTATCGGCGGCGATGATTCCGGTTTAAGAATGGCAATGACCAACTGATAGAGGATATACATCCCGACCAGAGCCAACCCGGGTAACAAGGCACCCGCGAACAGGTCGCCGACGGAAACCGGATCGGGGGCAAAATTGCCAAGCTTTCGTTGTGCCTCCTGATAGGCATCCGAGATTTGATCACCCAAGACGACAAGTACCAGGGACGGCGGAATAATCTGTCCCAAGGTGCCGGACGCACAGATAGTGCCGCAGGCGAGGGACGGGTCATAACCGCGGCGCATCATGGTCGGCAGGGACAGTAGACCCATAGTCACCACGGTGGCGCCGACGATACCGGTCGAGGCCGCTAGAAGTGCGCCGACCACGCAGACTGAAATGCCAAGGCCACCTTTCAGCGAACCGAACAGCATGCCCATAGTATCGAGGAGTTCTTCGGCGACCTTTGAGCGTTCAAGCATCACGCCCATGAAGACGAACAGTGGCACGGCGACCAGAATCTCGCTGGTCATCGCATTGCCAAAGACACGGTTGGGGAAAATGCCGAGGAAGGCGGGATCAAAGACTCCGAAGAGAGAGCTGATCCCAGCAAAAATCAGGGCGACGCCGGCAAGGGAAAAAGCAACCGGAAAGCCGCCCATCAGCATGCCGCAGACGCCAACGAACATCAGCAGCACCAGGACTTCGTTGATGATCATACGCTTGTTCCCCCGTCGGCGGGAGTAGGCTCGACAACGTCCGTTAGTCCCTTCATTACGGAGTATGATTTAACGGCCATCGATATGCCTTGCAGGCTCAACAGAAGGGGGAAAACCAATAGCAGCATTTTCAAAAGCCAGAACGGCATGAACGTGCCTTCCGGCGATCCTTCCCAAACCCGGACGGATTGACCGACGAAGGTGAGGGAATTCCAAGTCATGACCGCGCAAAGCGGGAAAAGAAATATGAAGACGCCGACGAAGTCGACCATCGCCTTTTGTTTGGCGCTGGCATTCCCGTAGAAAATATCGACCCGGACATGACCGTCATGCAGAAGCGTGTAGCCGACGCCGACGAGGAACAGCAGCGAATGCATGAACAGGATCGATTCCTGCATGGGAATAAACCCAAGGCCGAAGACATAGCGCAGCAAGACGACGGTGAACTGCATCAAGACCATGATCAGGGCAAACCATGAAACCGCCCGCCCAATATACTCATTCATGGCATCGATTGCCCGGACGAGAGCGTTGAGTCCGTTCACCGGCGTTCTCCTAGGAACTCGTTTACAGGGGTAGGTCCCGCGCCGAACATGGCGCGGGACCCTCATTTAGCAATTACGATCTAAGTGTGTCGGCGTGAGTGATCAGCCATATTTGAACGGCAGCAGGCGCGCGTTCATGTAGCCCTGCTCACCGATCTTGGCCCAAGCAATGGCTTGCTTGCGGTAGGTCATGAAACTGTCATGGACCCGCTTGGTAAAGGCATCGGTATTGCCGATATCCGTGACCACCCGCCCCGCAATCTCGCCAATGCTGATCAGCATGTCTTTTGGATACTGATGCAATTGCACACCGTGCTTGTTAAGCAGGACATTCAAGGAACCCAAATTACGGGCATTGAACTCGGCGAACTGAATATACGATTCCGCTTCCATGACGGTTTTCACCAGAAGCTGTTCGTCCTTGGTGAGACTGTCCCAGAGTTTCTTGTTCATGACGCAGCTACTGGTCGTGCCGGGCTCATGGAAACCGGGATAGTAATAATGCTTGGTAATTTTGTGGAAGCCGAAGGCAAGGTCGTGCCAGGGGCCGACCCATTCAGCGGCATCGATCGCACCTGAGGCCAAGGCGGGATAGATTTCCGCGACCGGCAGGTTGACGACCGTGACGCCAAGCGAGCGCAGCACCTCGCCGCCGATGCCTGGCATCCGGAATTTCAGCCCCTTGAAATCGTCCAGCTTTTCGATCGGCTTGCGATACCAGCCGCCCATCTGTGTGCCCGTGCTGGAAGCGAGGAAGCCTTTGAGGCCGAATTGGGCGGAAAGCTCGTCCCAAAGCTCTTGACCGCCGCCGTAGTTCATCCAGGCGGAATGTTCGGTGCCGGTGAGGCCATAGGGCACGGCAGTGAAATAGTTGAACGCTTTGTGCTTACCCTGCCAGTAGTACTCAGCGGAGTGATAAAGGTCTGCATCGCCGGCGCCGACAGCGTCGAAAACACCGAAGGCCGGGACCAGTTCACCGCCGCCATAGACCTTGACGGTAATCTTGCCGCCGGAAAGTTGCGTTATGCGCTTTGCAATACGTTGTCCTGAGGTGCCGAGCCCCGGCGAATTGAGCGGCCAGGACATGGCCAGCTTCCACTGTTTGAGACCCTGTGAAATGGCAGGGGCGGGTAAGGCCGAGGCGGCAGCAGCGGCGACACCTGCAGTGGCGGCGCCTTTTACAAAGTTACGACGTTTCATGGATTTCTCTCCCTGTTGCGCCGCGCACGGACTTAGTTGAATCGCTGGTAGTTGTGTATTGGTCTTTAACTGTCCGTTTGGTGGTCATTCGCGGCAAAGTACAAGCGAAGCTTAGTAGTGGTTTGACTCGGGAGCAACAGGCGAATGCACCCATGTTCGCTTCGCGAATAACGTTATTGATTACAGGATCGTTGTGAGGACCTAAGTTTGATCGGACAAGGGACATAGCGGGGAGAACTTCATCATGGGCCGTCGTATCGTCGATCTGTCGATTTACCTTGAGAACGATGTCATTTCCGATCCGCCGGGCTATCAGCCGAAAGTTGATTACGTCACGCATGCGGACTCGGCCAAGGATGTCAGCGCGTTTTTTCCGGGCATGACGGAGGAAGAATTGCCGGACGGGCAAGGCTGGGCCCTGGAGTGGGTCCATGCTATGACCCATAACGGGACGCACCTGGATGCGCCTTACCATTTTCACACGACCATGAATAAGGGCGAGCGGGCAATTACGATTGATGAAGTGCCGTTGGAATGGTGTTTCAATCCAGGCGTAAAGCTTGACTTCCGTCATTTCGAAGACGGCTATGTCGTTACCGCAGCGGATGTCGAGGCGGAGCTTGCTCGCATCGATCATGAATTGTCGCCGCTCGAAATCGTGATCGTAAACACCGCCGCGGGAACCGCCTATGGCCGCGAGGATTATGTCGCCACCGGATGCGGCATGGGGCGGGAGGCAACGCTATACCTTCTAGAAAAGGGCGTGCGCGTGACCGGTACCGATGCCTGGAGCTGGGATGCGCCGTTTGTGCATACAAAAGACAAATATGCCGAAACCGGTGACGCCAGCCTCATTTGGGAAGGCCACCGTGCGGGTATGGAGATTGGCTATTGCCATCTCGAAAAGCTGCACAATCTAGAAGGACTGCCGCCCTTCGGCTTCACAATTGCCTGCTTTCCCTTCAAGATCCGCGCCGCATCCGCAGGATTCACACGTGCGGTCGCGATATTCGATGAATAGGAAAGGACGGGACCGGCTGTGAGCGAAAGCAACGAAGAGATACTCATCGTCGGTGGCGGCATCGCGGGGCTGACCTTCGGTCTCTGCCTGCAATCAAATGACATTCCGTGCCGAATTTTGGAAAAGGCGCCGGAAATCAAACCGCTCGGTGTCGGCATTAACGTGCTGCCGCATGCCACGCGGGTGCTGCATGATTTGGGGCTGGAAGTCGCGTTAAAAGATACCGCGATACAGACCGGAGAAGCGTCATTTTTTAACAGGTTCGGACAGCTCATCTACACCGACCCCTTGGGCGTGGCGGCGGGCTATGCCACGCCGCAATATTCGGTACACAGAGGCGACCTTCAGCAGGTGCTGGCGGATGCGTTCGTCGCCCGAGCGGGCGGCGATAAACTGATGGCCGGGGTATCCTGTATTGGCGTGACGTATAACGGCGATGGCGTTTCGTTGCAGCTTGAAGATTCCGCCGGCACTCCACTGCCATTGCTTTCGGGTCGGGCCGTTGTCGCGTGCGACGGTATCCATTCGAATATCCGCAAGCAGCTTCACCCCGAGGAAGGGCCGCCGCGCTATTCAGGCTTTAATATGTGGCGTGGCGTGACGCGCTGGACTCCCATTCTGTCTGGCGCGACCATGATCAGGGCGGGCTGGCTGCAGACAGGCAAGATGGTGATCTACCCCATACGCGATAACATCGACGCGGATGGCCATCAACTCGTCAATTGGGTTGCCGAATTAGCGCGTCCCTTGGTGAAGGAACCGCGCGACTGGAGCAAGCCTGGCCGCGTTGAGGATTTCATCGCTGCGTTCGAGGATTGGCATTTCGATTGGCTCGACGTACCGGGCCTTATCCGCGGTTCGGAAATCGTGCTCGATTTCCCAATGGTAGATCAGGATCCGCTGCCGTTTTGGACGCGCGGCCGAATCACATTGATGGGGGATGCTGCGCACCCGATGGTGCCGCGCGGATCGAATGGTGCGGGGCAGGCGATCCTTGACGCCGAATGCCTTGCCAACCTGTTGACGACGGAAGATCCAGCCAGCGCGTTTCGGACCTACGAAAATGAACGGTTGGAGGCGACGTCGAAGGTGGTACTGACCAACCGAGTTGCGCCCCCCGATGCATTGATTAAGGAGGTCATCGAGCGGACCGGCGACAAACCCTTCGATAATATCGACAATGTGATCTCGAAGGCGGAAATGGCGGCGTTCCAGCAACGGTACAAGGAGGTCGCCGGTTACGATCTGGCGACCTTGGAGGCAAAAGCGGGACTGCGATGACCGAGTTGCCCGCTGAGTGCGATTATCTGGTGATCGGTTCCGGCGCAGCAGGTGCCGTCGTGGCCGCCCGTCTTTCGGAAGACCCGGATGCGCAGGTTGTCTTGCTGGAAGCGGGCGGCAAGGACGATAGCCTGCTGTTCAAGCTGCCGGGACTTGGATTCGCGGTGGGCGCCTACTCCAAATCCAATTGGGGTTTCGCGACCGAGCCTATCGTAGGGCTGGATAATCGCGCCCTGGTTTTCCTGCAAGGCCGCGTGCTGGGCGGCTCGAGCAGCATCAACGGCATGATCTATACCCGCGGCCATTCGCGCGAATACGATATCTGGCGGCAAATGGGATGCGAAGGCTGGGGCGGAGCCGATGTCCTGCCATACTTCAAGAAGTCGGAAGGTAATGTGCGCGGGGCAGGGCCATGGCACGGCGGTGACGGTCCGCTGATGGTGCGTCCCGCCAAGCCGGATATCCCGATTTGCGATGCCTTTCTCGAAGCGGCGGACGCCGCCGGTTTTCCGGTACTGGACGATCTCAACCAGGATACCGTGGACGGCTTTGGCTATTACGACATCAATGTTGCGCATGGCAGGCGCATGAGTACCGCCCGATCCTATCTCGTACCCATCCGGGCGCGGCCGAACCTGACCGTTGTGACCCGCGCACTGGCGCTTCGTCTCATCATCGAAACGGGTCGGGCCTGCGGCGTGGAAGTTCTTGTTGGCGGCAAGCGGGAAACGATCAGCGTGGGTGGTGAAATTGTTGTCTCTGGCGGTGCCATAAAAACACCCCAGCTCCTGATGCTCTCCGGTATCGGGCCTGCGGACCCGCTGCGGCAATTGGGCATCGCCGTGCAGCAGGATGCCCCCCGGGTCGGCCAGGGTCTGCAAAATCATGTCTGTTATCGCCCGCAATACATTTGCAACGCGCCGGTGTCGGCGAGCCGCGATCTGACACCGCTCGGCGCGGTGAAGGCCAGCCTGCAATATGCATTTCAGCGCAAAGGTCCCCTCGCGGAAAGCTATGCGCCCGCGGGTGGCTTTTTCCGGACCGACCCGGCTTTGGAAACGCCGGACGCGCAAGTTGTTCTGCTTTCGGCACTCGCGCCGACCAACGCCGGTGGCAGCCGCTTTCGTCCGGTCGATCTTTTGCCGAAGGAGCATGGTTTTGGCCTGACGATTTACCAGGGCTCGCCGCACAGCCGCGGCAGCGTCAGCCTGCGTTCCGACAATCCGCTGCAGTATCCAAAGATCGATCCCGGCTACTTCAGCGACCCTCGGGACATGCAGGTACTATTGAAGGCGGTCAAACGCATGCGGGAAATGATGAAATACCCCGCTATCGCACAGTATATTGAACGCGAGATGATGCCCGGATCTAACGTTCTGGATGACGTAAGCCTGGAAGCGGATATCCGTCAGAACGGCGCGACGGCGTATCACCAATGCGGTAGTTGCGCGATGGGGCCGGAGCCGGATGCGGTGCTCGATCCGCAATTACGGGTGCGCGGTATCGACGGGTTGCGCGTCGCC
>JAJFJB010000409.1 GCA_021774435.1 Alphaproteobacteria bacterium | reverse complement strand
GAAGACACGATAAGAAACATCGGTCAGGCGGAATTCGGCATCGGTTTCCCATATCCAAGCAGAAACCAGCCGCGACAAATTGTAGAGCCGATGCTCAGCCGTTGCCGCCTTGCCAATCGCAGCGGCGGCGATTACCTTTTCGTCGGTCATCGGATTTAACTCGCTTGTCCGGCGATTTGTTTCGCCCATGCCATCCTCAGCGCTTCAACGCATTCATTGCTGCATTGTTCGCCTGCCAGCGCCGAACCGTTTCCATAGCTTTATCTCGAGAGGTTTTGTTGTACACGGCGAGGCATTGGCGCGTTTCCTTACGTATTTCATCGTCATTGGAATTTTGCTTGTTTCGCGTCAGCGCGAATATCGAGGCAAAAATCGCTTTGCCAATGCCCGCCGCTTTGCAGGTAATCGCAAGTGCATTCCCACCATGCTCGAAAAGCATTCGTCGAACAAATATTTCGTCAAGCGCAGTAAATTTTGTGAACATTGCGATGAACAGCGCAACTTCACCTTGTTTGAGGATTTTCAGCATGGCCTCCGGCGACATTTTTCCAATACCGTTGAGGTTTTCGGTTAGTTGCTGAGTCTTAGACAATTCGCGTGCGTCGTACGCGGCGGCTTGTACTTCGCGCGCCGTTGCCCGTTCGATGAGACTGTCAACCGTCGCCGCATCGAGCTCCCATTCATCGACAATCAACTGTCGCAATACAGTCGAGACCCACGTAAACATACGTTTCACGAGTTCCGGGTCGAGCTCACGGCGTTGCAAAATCGGTTCTTGAAATGAATCCACGCGCTTCGATTGCTCGACTAGATACTCCATGGTGCTGCGGGAAATCTTCGCGTCCGTATTCTTCAGCAATGACCGGATAACATTCTCGTTGCCGGTTTCAACCAGCGCTTCCGACACGCTCTCTTCGATACTCTGTCTGATGGTGATGGCGAGTTGATGTTCTTGCGTTCGATGACGGATAACTTCGATCAAGTCGTCATCCTGCAAGACACCGCTATTGGTCAATACGGGATAGGCTATTTCAATATCGTCATTGGCCAACAAACGAATGAGGTCGCGCGGCGCATCGGGGAGTTCCGCGAGACAGGCACTTACGGTTCGACGGACCGACATTTCTGTTTCATGGACCAGGTGCCCGAGAATATCGAACATCAAGCCACGCTCACGGTCCGTTAGTTCCGAACTTTCATTGAGCGAAAGCGAACCGATCGCTTCGACCAACGCCCGCCGTCCGTCCGGCGATTTGTCACGTGCGAGCGCAAATAGCGTTTCGCCGTCCAAATCGGTCATTTCAAGCCCTTCCAACTAGCATTCCCTATCCGTCGCGAAACCGCGCGAGCGGCGGTAACAATCGAGCCGCACCTATTACCATAGCATATGGTTAACAAATCGTTTGTATTCCCTTGCGACGTCGGCTTGTGGCAAAAGTAATTTCGATCGGGCCAAAGTAAAACTTGGAAATGTATATCGGCCCGAACTTAGCCGATACAATAACAAAACTCATACCCAATCAACGCGCGATCAGGAGAATTTTAAGTGGACGATCCCGTACAAAGGCATCCGACAAGATCCGAACAGCTCGATATCCTGGCATCCCTGATTTCGGATACGGTCACAAACGATGGCGCGATCCTCGATCTTGGCTGCGGCGTTGGCTATGTGGCCCGTCTTATCCTGGAAAAACGCGACGCCATATCAATCGTTGGAGTCGACCGCAACGCAGATGCACTGCGCCAAGCGGAAGAAAACCTTTCCGGCTACAAGAGTGAATTTTCCCCGGTAGAGGGCGATCTCGAATATATTTCAGAATGCGCAATTCCAGACCGGCACTATCAGGCGGTCTACACCGCACTGACTTTTCACGATTTGCCGGATGCGGCGAAGCAGGAGGTTATCGGATACGCGGCGGCGGCGCTCGCGCCCGGCGGTTTTTTTCTTCTCTACGACCGCATCAGGATGACTGATAATGCATTGTTTCCTCTACAACAATCTATCTGGAATCGAATCGAACGCGTACATGGCGCGGCGATGCGTACCGCAGACTCATTTGATGCCTATATCGAGGATCTTGGCACCGATAATCGTCCCGCCCGCCTTGAAGATTATCTGAGTTGGTTCCCGACCGCAGGGCTTAACCCTCAAATTCTGCATTTGCACGGCAATGTCGCATTGATTGGCGGCGCAAAAGGCTAGAGATATTTGTAAACGCCTTGTGCGGTCGAAAAGATTTTCCCCGATTCGGCATCGACGACACGGCAGTCGCAAAAAAACATCGAACGGCCTTTGCGAACGACCTTTCCTTCCGCATGCACCGTCTTGCCCATGGCCGTGGAAAGAAAGTTGCAGCTTAAATTGACCGTCACGGCGGGCTTTCGGTCACCGCTTGCTCTGACACCGGCCATGATACCCGCGATGTCCATCAGCGACATGAGAACACCGCCATGAATATAATCGCCCCGGTTGCGGTGGCAATCGAACCCGGTCATTTCAAGCCGAACGAATCCATCGCCCGACTCTATGACCTCGTAATCAAGGAAACTATGATAAGAATCGGCGTCTTGCCCTGCAGTACTGTCCATTTTGCATCCGTTGCTTTGTGAGGCGCTTCTTTTAACGAACCAACACGCTGGCGCAAGTATCAAGGGCCTCGCGAAACACTTGTGCCGGTAGCGCCAGCTTGTCAAAGTTGCGGGTGCGTAAATTTGGATAGGAGACGACCCATGGCGGCGTTCGATCTGGTCATTCGAGGTGGCGAGGTAATTACAGCGACGGATCGCACGATGTGTGATGTCGGTGTACGCGACGGCAAGATTGCCGCACTGGGTAAAGATCTCGAAGCCGGTACGCGGGAAGTCGATGCGTC
>JAJFJB010000408.1 GCA_021774435.1 Alphaproteobacteria bacterium | reverse complement strand
GCGATGAGGTCGCCGTCCTCGGTCAAAAAGTAAATCGTATCATTCGCAACAACCGGCGGCAGGAATACATCATCGGACAGATCCAACCGGCCAAGTATCTTGCCCGTATATGGTGATACCGACCATGCTTCGCCATGGCTTCCTGTAATAACGAGGCGGTCTCCGGCGAGAACCGGCCCCGACCACTTTATCGGGTCATCCTTGTCATCCGGCTCTTCGAATTGCGGCAAATCCCGTACCCAGCGAACACGGCCGCCGCGCCGGGTCAGACAAACGAGTTGGCTTTCGTTCGTCAGAAGATAAATGAACTCACCGGCGATCCACGGCATCTCCACTCCGCCGATGGCCTTCTCCCAAGCCCGCGTGCCGGTCCTAAGGTCAATTGCGGCCATGCGTCCGGAATGACTGATAGCATAAACCAACCCCCGGTCTACGACCGGCATGCCACGAATATCGGCAAGCGTCGACAATGCATCCAACCGCCGCGAAGAAGAAAGGTTATCCGACCAAAGCGGACGGCCATTTTCGACCCGAAGCGCAAAGATTTCGCCCGAGGAATAGGGCACGATAACCGTTCCGGTGCCAACCGCCGGGCTTGCCCCACCAAGTAGGCCGGCGATTTCAGAGAACCCCGCATGCGACCAGAGCCGCTCGCCGGTCTTCCCATCAAGCGCAAATAGCTGGTTGTCTATCGTGGTCACAAATACGCGGTTGTTCGCGACAGCAGGCGCTGCGCGCATTGGACCTGACAGGCGTTTTCGCCAACGCTCTTTTCCAGTATCGGCGTCGATGGCGATGACATCGGCGAAACCGGTCGAAATAAACAGCGAACCATTTTCATAGGCAATGCCGCCGCCGAACGCTTCATCATCGTCATCCGGCACTTTTGAGTCGAATTCCCAGATAACATCGCCATTTGCCTCGTTTATCGCGCTAATTATAGACTCGACATCCATAACGTATGCACGGCCGTTCGCGATGACAGGCGGCGCCAAAAGCCGCATCGTCGATTCGGAACCCTCTCCGATATTCGTTCGCCAGGCTTCCCTGATACTCGCGGGAAGCGCCAGATGATGTTGCACATGCGTGCTATTCCCACCTGCTTGTGGCCAGGAGGGCATGGGTGCTGGGCGTGGCAATCGAACTTGGAGGTCAGATACCCGCTTATCGGGCTCAAGCTGCCGTTCAAGACGGAGTACGGAAATACGCTCTCCGGGAAGGCGCGCCTTTTCCTCCTCAAAGAAAAACCCACAACCAGCAAGTATCAGCGGGAAAACTGCGGAAATAATCCTGTAGGGCAGCGAGCGCATCATACGGTCATCAATCCTCGACAGAGAATGCCACGCTACTTGTCAATAGTCAGTAGAAGTTCCGCTGCACGCGCGCGCGCGCCTTGTGGCGCTTCCAAATCATCTGCAATCTTCTGGAAACGCTTCCGCGCCACAGCATTATCGCCTTGCTGTAGGGCGATTAAGCCAAGGTATTCACCTGCGGTATGACGCCAAGGCCCCTTTTCAGCAAGCGGCGCAAGACGCGCAGCCATCGCAGCCAGGTCTCCTTTGTCGGCCTGGGCCATTACCGAGTACAATACGGCTAAATCCTTATATAGCGGCTCAATCGAGTCGTCCGCGGCAATTGCTTCATAGATATCAACAGCCGCGGCGAGATCGCCTTCTGTACGTCGCAATGCGGCCTCACGAAATCGCGCAAGCATTGCATAGCCGGTGTCCGTATCTTCGGCAAAAATCGCAAGCGCGGCAGCGGCATCGGTGTTTTTGCCCTTTTCCGCAAGATCGACGGCAGCGTAAAACTGCGCTCCGAACCCTTCCTGACGATCACGCGAATAGGTTTGCCACCCAACATTTGCAGCCGTCCCAGCGACAATCAAGACTACCGCCGCTACGACATAACGTCCGTAGCGGTCCCATAGCTTCTTGAAATTCTCTTCTTTTAGTTCTTCGTCGACTTCTTCGAAGATATCGGCCACGGGCCACTCCCAGCGTCAGCGTAGAGGCCGGCGAATATAGCTTCACGATTAGATCGTGGCAAACATACAGGGCCTAAAATGCTGAAATTCATGCAATGTCTGTCTTTTTGTTACACTTGCGTCCAGCGAAGGGTTGCGGCAAGATTATGGCATCACAATGACGCTCCGCTTAGCAATGAGTAACGCTTTGGCTGGGCACATGTTCGACGAAGGAGACCGGATTGGAACAGGCCGGCGCCGACGAGGCTGTCGAGTCAAATCACCAAGGCAGGCGATTGTCCTGCCTGATCCTTGTACCCTTACTGCTCCTATTGAGTTCTTGCGGCACAGAGTCGGTTTACGCCGTGGGCGCCGGGCTGGCGAATTTTGTTTACACTGACAAAATTCCAACCGATTACATTGCCGAACAGGCCTCAGGAAAACAGTGTAACCTTCTGAAATCAATTGAAGATGGTGGCCCGATGTGCCGCGATAGCTTTGACCGCCAAATCATTGAAAAACCGATTTACTGTTACCGTACACTCGGAACGCCAACCTGTTATGCAACCCCGGACCCCTACGGGACAGGTGCGGAACGCATACGATAGATGACAAAAAGATAGCCGACCGTCAGGCTTAGGAGGAATGGAGAAAACGGGCCGATGACAAAAATGATCGAATTGACTGCCCTTAAGAAAAAAGGGAAAGGCCGTACGTTTTTTAGTCGTCAGGAGTTGCGGCAACTCCTTGATGTCTACAGCCGTCGGGTCGCGAGTGGCGAGTGGCGCGATTATGCGATCGACGATTACGGCAATGTCGCCGTTTTTTCCGTGTTCCGCCATAGCTTCGATGCGCCACTATTTGCCGTCGCCAAATCGGGCAATGGCAAAGATTGTGAATATTCAGTCTTTGATGGTCGTCATCGTATTAAGCGAGGCCGTTCGATGCCGGACGTTCTGAAAGTATTCGATAAGCCTTTGCGCCTCGTTTCCGTTCGCTAAGACACATCGGATTCACGAGGGTACTGGATCGCTGTAAGCAAAACCAACAAACTCCAATCTGATCTAAGCAAATATTTGCGCGAGTTCCTATTCTCCAATCCTATTGACGGAACAAAATGTTCCTGTTATGTTCCTATCTGTAAATATCGAATCCAAATGCCACAGAGCATGGAGATTGCGGAACATGGGCGGCATGAAGCGCGGTGCGTTGGCAGGAGAGGAGAGTGCACAACGTGCGACGACAATTGGCGACCTCGAAGCAGAGGCGGTTGACGTTTTCTGCTGGTGCAACCGGTGTGGCCACAATTCAGTTGTACCGATCGGCGCCCTCATAGGGCCGCTTGGCCCAGCCTTACCTGTTCCGGAAATTGGCGTCCGTATGCGATGTACAGCGTGTGGCGCAAAAGATGTCGCTGCCCGTCCCTCCTGGCCTTCACTTGGCCAGGTCTCAAACCATACATGAATTTTGAGTGGTGGAATTCGATCCGTTTCCACCCAAAATGCAACACCTTTTGCAGATAGCAAAAAAGACCAAATATTACCGACATCAGCTATGGCAGAGATACCGAGCAGCCGCTATAACGAATTTGTCGATTTATGATGCAGTCCCAGCCTCGGCGTTGGGGCTGGCAGCGACAAACACCCGAGATGTCCTGCCTGCAGCACCGGACCTGCGTAAAAATCGATTTTTAGAATTGTCAGTGAAATTTCCCTGTCAATTCCGGTTGAGACCTCACTGCATACTGGATATAGTATGTATATCGTCTCTGCCATACAAAATGTGTGCCGGTCCACGGCATCCCCTGGCAGAATAAATTTGGTAACGTCATGTGGGGTTAGCATGGAATGGACTGCGGAGCGCGTTGAATTACTTAAAGAATTATGGGGTGAAGGCTTATCGGCAAGACAAATTGCCGAGTCATTGGGCCACGTCACTCGAAATGCCGTAATTGGCAAGGCACATCGTTTAGGCTTATCGACCCGAAGCGTACCTTCAAAGCCGACAATTGCGATGCTCAATCCTGTTACGGACCGTCTATGCCAGTGGCCGATCGGTAACCCTGGAGAGGTTGAGTTTCATTTTTGTGGGCAACAGGCCGAAGCGGGCCGCCCCTATTGTGATCAGCATTGTGCGATGGCGTATCGGCAAACAAGCGATTCGTCTGCCGCGTAGACGTATGGCGCCCTTGCTAGGGTAGCGCACTGTCCGAAATTAAGTCAGGGCAGCTAGGTTATGACGCACGACAGCCGTTAGGTGGTGGCTTATTTAACGTCGCCGGTTTTCGGCGGTCCTGTAGTGTTTACCGTGCCCCTCTTTCGCATGCTACTGTCGGCAGTCTATGCTGCCGCGCATGACAGACAACGCATATGGCAAAGACTTCGCAGCCGAATTCGCACTGCGTCTCGACTTACAAGTTCGCGCGCGACAATTCGGAGCAACTGAGATTGCGCCGCGGTTCGACCTTCGCGACCACGAAACGATGCCACAAGATATTTGGGATGCACTGGGGCAAGCAGGCTTAGCGAAAATCGCATTGCCGGAGAAATTTGGTGGGTCCGGCGGTGACCTGCGTGCCCTCGTCATGGCAGCGGAAGCTATGGCTGAGACCGGCGGCAATATGGGAATGGTGACCTCCTGGATGGGCCGCCAGTTGATCTCTCGCCTTCATATTCTAGGGCTCGGCACACCAGCGCAGCGTAATGCCTACCTTCCCAGCTTGGCCGCAGGGCGACTTACCCCCTGCATGGCAATATCGGAACCCGGCGCCGGAGCTCATCCCAAACATCTGACGACTACAGCGAGCCGCGAGGGCGGCAGCTTTGTCCTGAACGGTGAAAAGGCCTACCTCACCAACGGACCAATCGCCGATATATTTCTCGTCCTTTGCATCACAAGGGTAGAAGACAAACGAAAACAGTTTTCCGTTCTCATCGTTCCGCGCGAGGCGGAAGGTTTGGAACTCACGGAAGGCGTCAAAATTGATTATCTCCGCCCCTCCCCGCATTGCGGGCTGAAGCTCCACAATGTTCGGGTGTCAGCCGAGAGCCTTCTCGGCCCGGAAGGAGATGCGTTCGACGCTATTTCTCTGCCGATGCGTCGCACGGAAGATGCCGTTTTCGCCGCGTCAAAAGCTGGTGCGACCCGCCACATACTTAGAACGATCACCAGTGAATTCAAAAACTTATCGGATAATGATGATGCATTGGTGGAGCTAGGAAAGCTTTCTGCAGTGAGTCGCGGACTTGGTGCCCTAGCTTTCCACGGGGCAGAACTGCTAGACATAGACCCGGTCGCAAATGCTGACGCTGTCAGCGCCCTTGCGGCCTCGGCACGGGAATGGGCCGGCAGCCTAAGCGAAAGGATACAAGCCCTCATCGAACAGAGCGGATTGGCCCCCTCACCTCAGCTATCAGCTGCCTGTCGAGATTTCGAGAAATCACTGGGTATTGCCCGAGCCGCGTACGCTATTCAGGCGCGCCGGCGCGGCAAGGCCTTATTCGAACAAAAGACGGATACAAGAACCAAATGAATGACATCGTCTCGCAAGACGTCCTGGACACGAAGCTTACTTCAGTCGAATCCATTACCGAAGGCCTCGGCGACATCGGCTATATTGCCTCGCGCCGTATCGCGACAGCGATCTTCATTTCGCAAAACCTAACCAAGCCCATCCTCGTCGAGGGATCGGCCGGCGTCGGCAAGACCGAATTGGCACTCTCCACAGCCCAGTGGCTCGGCCTACCGCTCATTCGAATGCAGTGCTATGAAGGCCTCGATGAGTCGAAGGCCCTGTATGAATGGAAATATGGCAAGCAACTCCTCTATACGCAGATCCTCAAAGATAAAATGGGCGACACTTTGTCAGGCACGGATAGCCTCGGTGAAGCCATGGACCGTCTGCACGATTTTGGTGACATGTTCTTTTCCGAACAGTTTCTGGAACCCAGGCCTCTCTTGAAGGCCCTGCGCCAAAAACATGGCGCCGTCTTATTGATCGATGAAGTCGACAAGTCGGATGAAGAGTTCGAAGCCTTCCTGCTTGAAATTCTCTCCGCCTATCAAGTTTCGATCCCGGAGATCGGCACCATCGAAGCGACAGTTCCGCCGCTGGTCTTTTTGACGTCCAACAATATGCGGGAAATGGGTGACGCCCTGAAACGGCG
>JAJFJB010000407.1 GCA_021774435.1 Alphaproteobacteria bacterium | reverse complement strand
CGTAAGCGGATTACAGATCTATTGGACGGCTCGACGAGTGCCAACGACAGCAGCGCGCTCTTTGCACCAACCCGGCAAGAGCTGCTGCGAGGGCATGATTGGAACTTTGCACGGGAGCGCCAAAAGCTGGCGCAACTGGTCGGAACGCCCTCATTTGAGTTCGATCACGCTTACCAGCTTCCCACCGACTGGCTGGCGACAAGAAGGGTGCACGATAACGAGGACGGTGTTAGACGCCCTGTCTACCGTATCGACGGACAAACGATCCTCAGCAGTGCCGACGATATCTATCTCACTTACACGAAGGACCTGAAGGACGCGGCGGCGATGCCGTCCGACTTCCGCAGCCTGTTCTCCTACCGGCTCGCCGAGCAATTGGCGAAGACAACGACGGTTCGCGAAGAGATGCGCGGGCAAGTCCAGAAATTCGACAAACGCGCTAAGTCCGCGGACGCGGTTGAAGACGATGCCGAGAGCCTGCCGGCTGGCGCGTGGGTAACGGGGAGGGGTCGGTAATGCCGCGCGTCGATCCCATCCAGCCCGCGTTCAATGCGGGGGAATTCGGCCCGCGTATGATTGCCCGGTCGGACTTCGCGAAGTACCGCAATGCGTGCCGGAAGTTCGAAAATCTCATTGCCCTGGCGCAAGGTGGCGCATCACGGAGACCGGGTAGCCGGTTTGTCGTTGCGGCGAAAACGGAGACGCTCAAGTCCCGCCTGATCCCGTTCGAATTCTCCACAGTCCAGGCGTACATGATTGAAGCTGGGAACGGATATTTTCGGTTCTGCCGGAACCAGGGGCAAATACTGGTCGCGAACACCGACGCTTCGATCACCAATGGCACCTTCGCGGCCAACATTAACAATTGGAACGATATCAGCGCCGGGACGGGGACGATCTCCCATGATGCGACGAATGGGCGGCTCAATCTGAATGGCGATGGAACGACGACGAACCAGGCGCATGCTGAGCAGGAAGTCACGAACACGACCGCGGCGGAACATGGCATCCAGTTCCGTGTCATGGGGGCGGCTGGCAACAAGATCAAGTTGCGGGTCGGAACGTCGACGGGCGGCTCTCAGTTACTCTCTGACTTGGAATTGACAGTTGGCTATCACGCCATCGCCTTCACAGCGACGGCGGCGAACTTCTTTGTTCAGTTCATCAACGATTTAGAGAACAAGACCGTCCAGATTGATGATGTGGCCCTATTGGACAATCAGGCGCTCGAGCTCGTCACGCCTTATCTGACGGCGGAACTATTCGAACTTCGCGGCGCGCAATCCGCAGACGTACTCTATATCTGCCACGCTGCGCATCCGGTCATGAAACTATCCCGTAGGGGTCATACCACTTGGTCGCTGATCGAAGTGGATTTTGACGATGGCCCTTATCTGGAAATCAATACGGAAGACACGACGCTGACAGCCGGTGCGACAACGGGTTTGGGGATTACCCTTACGGCGTCGGCAACGGTTGGAATCAATGATGGCGACGGGTTCAAATCGTCCGATATCGGCCGCTTGGTCCGTAAGGGGAATGGCACGAACTGGGGCTACGCCGTTATTGTGGGATTTACCAGCACCACGGTAGTTACCGTTGATATCAAGCGCGATTTTCCCGCAGCTGCGGCGCATGTGGATTGGCGCTTGGGCGCGTGGTCGGAAACGACAGGCTATCCCGCCGTCGTAAACTTCCACGAACAGCGGCTATGTTGCGCGAACACCAGCCTGGACCCCGATAAATACTGGATGAGCCAAGCTGGCGATTTCGAGAATATGCGAATTGACTCCGATAAAGTGGGCGGGGGTGTCGAGGTTCAGGACGACGATGCACTGGACTATCGGATATCCTCCGATCAGGTGAATGCAATTCAGTGGATACGCTCGGCCCAGCAGTTCGCCATCGGCACAAGAGGCGGGGAGTGGCTCGCGCGGTCGGATGGCCCGATCCTGACCCCTACCGATGTTGACACGAAGCAACAGACGACCATTGGCTCGGCTTTCATCGACCCGGCGCAGATCGATAACGCCATACTCTTCCCGCAGCGGGGGAAAAGACAGGTTCGCGAGTTCGCCTTTAACTTCGAGGCCGATGGGTTTCGTTCCCCTGACATGACCATCCTTGCCGATCACATTCTAAAAAGCCGCATTTGCGATATGGCCTATGCCGCTTCGCCCGATAGCCTCCTTTACTGCGTGCGGGAGGACGGGAGGCTTGCTGTTCTCACTTATAAGCGGGAACAGGATGTCATCGGCTGGGGGCGCTGGGTGATGGGTGGTGCGTTCAGCAGCGGGAATGCGGTTGTCGAGAGTGTCGCGGTCATTCCAGGAAATGACGGTGCCGGGCAGGTGCTCGACTCCACGGAACGCGATGAAGTGTGGGTTGTCGTCAAACGCACAATCAACAGCACGACACGGCGCTATATCGAGGTGCTGGAAGAAGCTTTCGAAGGCCCGGACAGGAACGATTATCTGATGCAATCGACCTATGAAACAGATCTGTTGGCAGCGCAGCAAGACGCCTTCTACCTGGATGGCGGGATCACCTACGACGGGGCCGCTACGACGTCGATCAGCGGTCTAAGCCATCTCGAGGGGGAAACGGTCAAGATCCTCGCGGATGGCGCCGTGCATGCGGATAAGGTGGTGTCCGGGGGCGCTGTGACGCTGGATGTGGCGGCAAGCAAGGTGCATATCGGCCTTGGCTATCATCACGATATGGAGCCGTTGAAAATGGACTTCGGCAACCCTGCGGGCTCGGCGATTGCGAAGGACAAACGTATCCGGCAAGCAAGCCTTGTTCTGCACGAAACCGGGGCTCTGAGAATTGGGGCCAGCCGCGCCGATATCCGGACTGAGAGCTTACGCGAAGTCGCCGACGCGATGGATACCGCCATTCCCCTGTTCACCGGCGAGTTCGAGGCGGAGGTTGAAGGGGACTTTGAGCCGGACCCGCGCTTGGTGCTGCGCGGCGACGACCCGACGCCGTTTACGGTGCTTGCGATTGTGCCTGATGTGGCAGTGGCGGCGGGTTAGGTTAGGCGAACCCAAATGTATACCACGAGCGCGAAGACACCTGCCACGGTTAGGATTGGTTCTGCTAGCCCGCCGGCAATCGCTCGTCGAAGTTTAGACCTAATTTGTGTGAAGGATTGTTTGAAGCCCACAAAGCGCTTCCCAGGAAAATGTGTCGTGGTATTTGGATGCTGAGTCCCTTGTAGTAGCGAGTATAAATCGTCGATATCAACGTTTTCTCGAGTGTCTAAAACGCGATTTCCCTCTAACCCCTCCTGTTCTCTAAGAACTCCTGGCCCACGTCTGTGAATCGTTCTCCGGTATTCGGGACGGGATGAATTTTTCAGTCGGGCCCGGTCTTTCCAAGCAATAAATGTGTGCCCGAGTGTTTTATGTGGCCCACCAAAATGAATGCCGCACAACCGAGTGCGACTGAATCGCCATTCGCCTTGAAC
>JAJFJB010000406.1 GCA_021774435.1 Alphaproteobacteria bacterium | reverse complement strand
TCCGTGTTACCGGCCCTTGGGGAAACAGTCACCGGCGATGCGGACGCCTATCGCTATCTTGTCGAGAGTATTCATAAGTTTCCGGACCAGAAAACTTTGTGCGGTAGACTATCCGAGGCGGGTCTAGAACGTGTCTCGTTTCAGAACCTGTCCGGTGGCGTCGCCGCCATCCATGCCGGATGGCGGATTTAACTTATCGCCATGTTCAGGTCTATTTCGAGCATCGCACGCCTGATTGGTATTGCGCGTACCTTTGCGCGCCACGATGCGTTGTTTCCACTTGAGCAAATGCATGTCACCCCGGTTATCGTCACCGTGGCGAAATTGCTTTCGCGACGTGAAGTACCCGGCCGGCCAGGCATGCGCCTCTCCGCGGCCCTGGAAGAATTGGGACCGACATTCATCAAGCTTGGACAGGCTCTTTCCGTGCGCCCGGATTTGGTTAGCCAGGAAATTGCCGACGACCTTTCATCGTTGCAAGACAATCTTCCGCCGTTTGCGGGCGCAATCGCACGCGCAACGATCGAAGAGGAACTGGAAGCACCGATCGACGAACTTTTTGGCAGCTTCGATGATAACCCTGTCGCGGCGGCGTCGATTGCCCAAGTTCACTTTGCCGTGACACCCGATGGCGAAAATGTCGCTGTAAAAGTACTGAGGCCTGGGATAGAGAGCCGGTTTCGGCAGGATATCGAACTGTTTTTGTGGTTGGCGCGCCTTCTGGAACGAACCAGACCGGCCCTACGTCGATTGCGGCCCCTTGAGGTCGTCCGCACATTCGAAGCGTCCGTCAATATTGAAATGGACCTGCGCCTTGAAGCAGCGGCGGCATCTGAACTTCGCGATAACACGGAGGATGACGTCGGCTTCCGGGTTCCTAAGATCGACTGGATTCGTACAGGCCGTCGGGTGATGACATTGGAGCGTATCGAGGGCATTCGCATCGACGACCTCGCCATGCTGGAAGAGGCAAGCATTGCCCCGCGGGACATTTTGCAGCGTTCCGCTGAATCGTTTTTCAATCAGGTATTTCGAGACGGGTTTTTTCACGCCGATATTCATCCCGGAAACATGTTCGTCGCACCGGACGGCACGTTGTGTCCGGTCGATTTCGGTATTATGGGCCGACTGGACCGAAAGACACGAAATTACCTGGCCGACATGCTGATCGGATTTCTCGACCGCGATTACCAGCGCGTTGCCGAAGTCCATTTCGAGGCGGGCTACGTTCCGGCACGGAAATCCGTTGGGGCCTTCACGCAAGCAGTCCGCTCTATCGGAGAGCCGATCTTGGGCAAACCCTTGCACGAAATTTCGTTGGCGCGTCTGTTGGCTCAGCTGTTTCAGGTGACCGAGACGTTTGAAATGGAAGCACAGCCGCAACTGCTCTTGCTGCAGAAAACGATGCTCGTCGCGGAAGGGGTTGGCCGAACGCTAGACCCATCAGTCAATATGTGGGCCCTCGCGCGGCCTTTGATCGAAGAATGGGTCATTCTCAATCGCGGGCCGGAGGCGCGACTCCGGGACATGGTCGGGGATACGGTGTCCAAACTCGAGCAATTGCCTCAACTCTTGGGCCGCGCGGAGGCGGTCGCGGAGGCGCTTAGCGGTGCGCAATACACCGACCGGGATCGCGACGGCGGCCGTCACGGCCGCGAATCGAATTGGGTGCTTTATGGATTGATTGCTGTAATCGTCGTCCTGCTGGCCGCCAATATGTAGCGCGGAAGAGATTCACAGGAATTGTTTGTTGAATCTTGCGCGGACCCAGATGGGACACTACATTAAATACAGTTTTCAGAATGTAGATAACGCTGAGGACATCATGGTCCTTCAGGACAAGCAAATCCTCTTGATCATTTCGGGCGGCATCGCAGCTTTCAAATCGCTGGATTTGATCCGCCGGTTGCGCGAGCGGGGCGCGTCGGTGCGCTGCGTTCTGACCGCCGGGGGCTCACAATTCGTCACGCCGCTAACCGTGTCCGCACTGAGCGAGCAAAAAGTATATCAGGACATCTTCTCGCTGACCGATGAAGCGGAAATGGGACATATCCGGCTGTCTCGTGAATCCGACCTTGTTGTCGTTGCACCGGCAAGCGCTGACATTCTAGCCAAAATGGCAAATGGTTTAGCGACCGACCTGGCTACCACCGCACTCCTGGCGACCGACAAGCCGGTGGCCGTCGTCCCTGCAATGAATGTTCGCATGTGGGAACATGCGGCAACTCAGGCAAATATCGCCACACTGAAATCGCGTGGTGTCGCTTGTATCGGTCCCGTCGAAGGCGATATGGCCTGCGGCGAATACGGGTTCGGCAGAATGAGCGACGTCGAAGACATTGTCGCTGCCATCGCAGCAACGCTGGGCCAGCCCAACGGGCCGCTATCGGGCCGCCGCGCCATTGTCACCAGCGGACCGACCCACGAAGCAATCGACCCGGTGCGCTATATCGCAAACCGTTCTTCCGGCAAACAAGGCCATGCCATCGCGGCGGCGCTAGCCCAAAGCGGCGCGGAAACAATCCTGATCAGCGGACCGACTGCCCTGCCGGACCCGACGGGTGTCACCATGGTGAAAGTCGAATCCGCACGTGACATGCTTGCCGCCTGCGAGCAATCACTGCCCGCCGAAATTGCCATCTGTGTTGCCGCGGTTTCGGACTGGCGTGTCGCGTCAGCCGCCGATCAAAAAATGAAAAAAAATGGAGGCGGACCTCCGCAACTCGAGCTCACCGAGAACCCGGATATTTTGAGGACGCTAGCCAAGGCTGGCAACAAGCGGCCCAGGCTTGTCATCGGATTCGCGGCGGAAACCGAAAATGTCGTCGAAAACGCTCGCGCCAAATGCAAGTCCAAAAACACCGATTGGATTCTCGCCAACGACGTTTCACCCGCAACGGGCACGTTCGGCGGTGACGCAAACACGATTCAACTGGTCGATGGAAACGTCATCGTTGAAGCGTGGCCGACCATGACAAAGAGTGAAGTTGCCGAACGTTTGGTCGCACGGATTGGTTCTCATTTCAGTGAGGATGCATGACGGGCATAAACGTTGCGGTCCAGAAACTTCCGCATGGGACCGACTTACCACTACCTGACTACGCTACCGCCGACAGTGCCGGCCTTGATTTGCTTGCGGCAGTCTCCGAATCACAAACACTGCATCCGGGCGATCGCCTTCTGGTACCGACCGGGCTCGCGATCGCACTCCCCGGCGGCCATGAAGCGCAAGTTCGACCACGTTCCGGTTTGGCGTTGAAGAACGGCATCACCGTGCTTAACAGTCCGGGCACAATAGACGCCGATTACCGTGGTGAGATCGGTGTTGTTCTGATCAATTTGGGATCCGAGCCTTTCGTGGTTTCCCGCGGCATGCGGATTGCGCAAATGATTATCGCGCCCGTGACTCAGCTCAAATGGGAAGAAAAATCTGAATTGCCCGAGACGGCTCGAGGTGAGGGTGGCTACGGCTCAACAGGAACAGGAGGAGATTGAAGACGATGTTGCGGCTGACGAAGAAACTGATTTTCGCTATCGATGCTGTCGTCGACATCGCGTACAACGCTTCCGAGGCTCCCGTACAGAGCAAAGAGATCGCGCAGCGGCAAGGCATCCCTCGCCGCTATCTGGAGCAAGTTCTGCAAAACCTCGTCAAAGCCGAAATACTTCGTGGCGTCCGAGGCCCTCGCGGTGGTTACAGACTCGCACGGGAAAGGCGACGCATCTCGCTTGGCGAAATCACACGTATCGTCGATCAAATGGAAGGGACTTCCGACCCGCTGGAAGAACCCGGTGGATCCGAACTCGGACGCGCTGTCCTGTACCCACTATGGCTGGAACTACAGGAAGCTGCAATAAACCGCTTGGATGAAGTCAGTATCGAGGATCTATGTGCTCGTGCGCGTGCGGCCGGCGTGCAGTGTTCCACCTCGGAAATGTTTGACTTTATGATCTAGAAGTCTGTCGGCATGTACGCCGTCCAGACCAAAGCGAAAGGCTTTAGCGACATGGATGGTGCGCACTCGGAATTTCGCGGCCGTATCTATGACAGTATCCTAGACACGATTGGCAAAACCCCAATCGTAAGGCTTTCGCGCTTGATGGCGCATACGAACATTAGTTCAGAATTGCTAGCCAAACTCGAATTCTTCAATCCCATGGGATCGGTTAAAGACCGCATCGGCATGGCGATGATCGAAGCCCTGGAGCATGATGGAAAGATTGGTGCCGACACGGTTATCGTCGAGCCGACATCCGGCAATACTGGGATCGCACTTGCTTTCGTCTGCGCTGTTAAAGGCTACCGGCTGATTCTGACGATGCCGGAATCGATGTCCATGGAGCGCCGCAAGATGCTGTTGATTCTGGGCGCAGAAATCGATCTGACGCCTGCCCGGCTCGGCATGCGCGGCGCGATTGCACGCGCAAACGAAATCGTTGCGAAAATCGGAGATGCGATAATTCCGCAACAATTCAGCAACTTGGCAAATCCGGCAATACACCGGAATACGACAGCCGAAGAAATTTGGCGCGACACCAACGGCGAACTCGATGTCATGATTGCTGGTGTTGGTACTGGCGGCACGGTAACTGGTTGCGCGGGCTTGCTAAAAGAGCGTAACCCCGAATTCCGGATGATCGCCGTCGAACCGGAAGACAGCGCGGTATTATCCCAAGGCTCGGCAGGCGCTCACCGAATCGAAGGCATAGGAGCGGGATTTGTACCTGACAATCTAGACACCACGTTAATCGATGAAGTGATTTCCATCGCGAATGAAACCGCGTTCCGAACAGCACGGCAGATGGCACGGATCGAGGGAATTCCGGTTGGAATCTCTTCCGGTGCGGCGGTGGCTGCCGCCCTAGAAGTCTCGGAGAGGCCCGAAATGTCGAATAAGCGAATCCTGATCGTGATTCCATCCTTTGCGGAGCGTTACCTCTCTACACCTTTGTTCGACGGAGTTTGACATGCCTCTCCACCAGGAAATTACGGACGACCAGCTGCTGCGATACGCGCGGCACATAATCCTCGACGAAGTCGGCGAAGAAGGTCAGCTTGAACTATTGAACGCAAAAGTATTGGTGGTTGGCGCGGGCGGTCTCGGTTCGCCCTTGCTGTTGTATCTCGCAGCGGCAGGCGTCGGTACGCTCGGAATAATCGACTTCGACACCGTCGATATCAGCAATTTGCAGCGGCAAATACTACATTCAACCGAACGAGTTGGTGTATCCAAGGTCGATAGCGCGACCGCTGCGATCAGGGCAATAAACCCGGAAATCGTGGTGCACGAACACAAGATCCGCCTCACGGCGGAAAATGCGGTCGAATTGATCGAGCAATACGATCTTGTCGCCGATGGTTGCGACAATTTCACAACCCGCTATTTGGTGAACGACGCCTGCCATCTTGTAGGTAAGCCATTAGTGGCAGGCGCTTTGCAGCGCTTTGAAGGCCAGCTTTCGACCTTCAAATCCCATCTCGGCGGCGACAATCCTTGCTATCGGTGCTTGTTTCCCAATCCGCCGCCACCCGGCATGACCGCAAGCTGCGAAACGGCAGGCATCTTCGGATCGATCGCCGGCGTTATCGGCACCACACAGGCGACGGAAATCCTGAAAGAACTACTCGGATTGGGTGAGAGCCTGTCCGGCAGCCTGTTGCTGTTCGATGCACTGAATACGACGTTCCGCAAAATCAAAATACCACCAGATCCCGCGTGCCCCTTATGCGGCAGCCAACCAACGATCACTTCGCTGCGTGAACCCGCCGACGCTCAAGACTAGCGCCGGGCAATAAACCAGAAGCGAGTCGATAAAAGTGTAACGGACACGGTGCTGGCGAGAATGATACCAGCGACCAATCCAAGAGCGCCATACCCCATCGGGAACGCAAGAACCCAGCATCCCGGAATCATCACACCGACATAGGAAACGACATGCATCGCTGTCGGGGCCCAGGTTTCCCCGGCACCACGCAGCGCGCTCGCCACGACAACCTGACCACCATCCGCCATGAGCGCGTATGCTGACAATGCGATCAACGGCGCCGTCGCAACGACAAGCGTCGTCTCGGTGGTAAACAAAGCAGCGATCCCTTGGGAATAGGCCAACAGCACAGCACCGCAGCCACCGAGCAGCAGCACAACCAAACCCAACCCTGTCCACCCTGCCAGGGCACGATCGGCCCAATCTTCGCGGCCATGCGCGATACCAACACGCACGCTCGTCGCCGACGCAATTCCCAATGCAATCATGAAAATCAGGGCGAAGACAAGGTGCTGCAATGTATAGGCGGCGAGCGCCAAAGCACCAAGAATGCCCGCGTAGAAACTGATTGCGCCAAAGGCCACGGACTCGATTCCGTAGCTGGTCCCGGACGCAAATCCAAACCGCCGGTGCGCTCTACCCGCACGCCACCAACCGCGCCCGAGCGGTTTTCGTACCGCGAAGGTGTCGCGGTCCGACATCCACCATACATAAGATATCAGCATAACAGCCATCGCCGTTCGGACGAGTGTCGTCGCGATCGCCGCCCCGTCCGCGCCCATAGCGGGAAACCCACCATTCCCGAAGATCAATAACCAGTTGAGCAAAACATTAACCCCGTTGGCGATGATCATGACGAACATGGCCGGCGCCGGCCGGCGCAGCCCTTCCAGAAAAAACGCTGTCGTGTAGAACAGCAACGTACCAGGCGCCCCAAAACCAAGAATGGCGATGACACTGCCGGCGCCAACCGCAATTTCCGGAGGCTGGGCCGTGAAGTGGAAAAATGGCTCTCCAAAAAGGCAGATCACCGCAGCGAAGAATCCAAGGCCTGCAGCATAGGGCAGGGACCGCCGCCAAATTGGGCCGCATGCCGCCACTTCATTCCGGCCCACAGCATGGCTTGTCATAACGACGGTACCGAAAAGCAGCCCAATTCCCGTGACGGTAATAACGATAAAAGGCGTGACGCCGAGCCCATGAAAGGCGACCTGGTCCACCGTCGTGCGGCCCAGCATTGCCGCATCGATCACCGCCATCGTCAGAATACCAGCGCGCGTCACCACGACCGGCGCCGCGAGACGGATGAGCTCGGCAACGTGACGGCGCAGGCGCGACGTCAGCCAGTGGCGTTGCACAGGCATCGCTCTTACTCCAAGCGGCGGGATAGCGCCGCCTAAAACATGGTTTCGATAATGCGGTCCGGTGGATTGTGGCCGTCGATAAACGTCTTGATGTTAATCAAAACCTTTTCGCCCATCGCGATCCGGCCCTCAATGGTGGCCGATCCCATATGCGGCTGCAAAACAACGTTATCGAGGGCAAGCAGTTTTGGACTGATCGCCGGCTCGTTTTCATAGACATCCAGTCCGGCACCAGCAATCGCGCCAGTCGTCAGAAGTTGCGTTAATGCCGTCTCATCGATCACTTCACCGCGGCTCGTATTGACGATATAGGCATCGTTCTTGAGCAATTCCAGCCGGCGCTTCGACAGCAGATGGTAAGTCGCCGGTGTGTGCGGGCAGTTGACGGATACGATATCCATCCGCGCCAACATCTGATCAAGGCTTTCCCAATAGGTCGCTTCAAGCTCAGCCTCGATTTCTTCATGCACGCGGCGGCGATTGTGATAATGCACCGACAGACCAAAGCCTCGCGCGCGGCGAGCGACGGCCTGGCCGATGCGGCCCATACCGATAATACCAAGACGCTTGCCCCAAATACGATGACCCAGCATGAAGGTCGGCGTCCAGCCCGACCATTCACCTGACCGAATCAAGCGTTCCCCTTCCGCCAGACGCCGCGGCGTCGCAAGAATCAACGCCATAGTCATATCCGCGGTATCTTCCGTCAGAACACCCGGCGTATTGGTGACGATAATCGAGCGCTTGTTTGCGGCGGCCAGATCAATATTGTCCACGCCCGTGCCAAAGGACGCGATCAGTTTGAGCCGGTCGCCCGCCTCTGCGATCAGTTTGCTGTCGATGCGGTCGGTCACGGTTGGGACCAGTACGTCGGCTTCCTGCATCGCCGCGCCGAGATCGGATCGCGACATCGGCGTGTCGTCGAGATTGAGCCGCACATCGAAAAGTTCCATCATCCGCGTTTCAATTGCGTCGGGAAGTTTGCGCGTTACGATGACGAGTGGCTTAGTCGTGGTCATGGCCGTTCCTTGTATCTTCAGTCACAGATATTACAGGGTCGATTGAGCGATGTCCCGTCTTGACCAAACGCGAACGCAATCGTTTATTGAAATGCCATGACCCTTCAATGTGAAATCCCATGATCCGTTCCGTCTTGTTTGTAGTTTTCGCCTTGGCGTTTGCCGCCGTCTTACCCGCTGCGGTTCATGCGCAGAGCGGCAAGCAAAAAACAGCGGAACCAATTCGTTTCGCCTCCCTGCGGGCCGACGAAGTCAATGTTCGGGCCGGGCCCGGCGTCCGATATCCCGTAAAGTGGGTCTTCGTACGCAAGAAGCTTCCGGTGGCCATAACGGCGGAGTTCGAAAGCTGGCGAAAAATTCGTGACTCGGAAGACGCAGAAGGCTGGGTGCACCGGGCCATGTTGTCAGCGAAACGCAGTATCGTCATTACGGATGAGACCCGGACGATGCGCAGAAGCGCCAACGAAAAGGCGCCTGCTGTTGCCCAGTTGACGCCCGGCATTGTCGCTCAAATCGAGAGTTGCGACGGCCATTGGTGCGAGTTGGAAGTCGACGGTTACTCGGGCTGGGTGCGCCAACCCGGATTATGGGGTCTGCGCAATAGCGAAGTCATCGAATAAAAAAATTTAGTCGGCGAAATCACCCGCCAGTGCCATCCGCGACGTCTCCGGCAAAACGGCCATATGGCCATATGCCGTATGCTCAAAACCGACAACGACTTGCGTACCCGGCTGACAGAATACTTTTACCTGCGCATCAGTGAAGGGGAAGTGGATGAACTGAACGGAAGAGGCCTTCCCGTCCTCGTCAGTCCGGTCGAGATCGACCTCGGGTACACCGCGAATTTCTTCTCCGCCAAACCGCAGGAACAAGGTCTCCTCTACGCCGCCGAGACGGGCCAGGAATGTCCTGCGGCGTTCCTCGTCATTAATTTCAAACATGACGGTACAGACAAGTTCGCGGCCATTCGGTATCAACGGGTTATAGGCCGAAAGCTCGTCATCGATTTGTTCTTCGCCACCCTTTTCGATGAAGAGCATCTCATGGATTTGCCACCACATCGTGTCATAGGACTCGAAGTAGAACGTGGCAACGGGACCCACTTCGAGGCGGCGGTCCCGTTTCAAAGCCACGATTTCTTTTCGCTTTTCGGCCCGGATTTTGCCGAATTCGTCCAGCGACATCACGTCGCCACGGGTAATTTCGCGCTTTTCCATCAGCCTCTCCAATAGACGGCTATTCTTCTGATCATGAGATTCAAAGGATTGAATTTCACGTGAATCAGCACACTAACTATTTGTTTCTCGTGTGATTCAGATCCTAAAAATCGCCGCATTCAATGCGGCAAATTTCAAAATCATCACACTAGACCGCAACACCGTAGGCGCGGGCGAACAGGACGACTGGGTGTGCCGCGCTTTCCGGCGGTTCATTATCTGTTCGTTCGATGCCTTGAACAATGTGCATCCCAGCCAAAGGACATTCCGAAACAATATATTTCGGCGCTTCCTTGTTGACCTGGCGGGCGACCGGGCGACCAACCTTAAGTGCCACCTCAAAATTTTCCTTCATGACGCCCCATGATCCGCCATGCCCGGAGCATCGCTCAATCACTTGAACGTCGGAGTCGGGCACCAATCGCATCAATTCGGCGGCTTTGGCGCCCATATTTTGCGCCCTAGCGTGACAAGCGAGATGGACAGAAACCTTTCCGCCCAGCGACGACAATCCTTCTGCCAAGCCTTCGTTTTTGGCAATATCGACGATGTATTCGGAAACATCGCGCGTCGCTTTGCTTAGTTTTTCGATCGCCGGGTCGTCTGGCAGGATCAAGGGCCATTCAAACTTCAACATCAATGCGCAAGACGGCATCAGCGCGATAATGTCGTAACCCTTGTCGATCCAGGGCCCGAATTCCGCGGCGACCTTACGCGCGTTGTCGGCAACCGCTTCGATGTTGCCTTGTTCCAGCAATGGCATGCCGCAGCAGGCTGGGTGTACGACTTCGGTTTCGACCCCATTGCGCGCTAGGACTTCGCGGGTCGCGCGGCCAATCTCGGGATTGTTGAAATTGCCATAACAGGTGGCATAAAGCACCGCCTTGCGACCGCTCGCCGGTGCCGCGCTATTCACCGCTGGCGGGTCTTGCCGTGCCTCAGCTTCCAAGGTCCGGCTGTTGAATTTCGGCAGCGCCGCTTCCTTGTGGACACCTGCAACGGATTCCATGACCGACCGTGTCATGCCATTTTTTTCGTCCAGGGCCCAGTTGGCGATCGGCGCCGCCAATTTTGCCAGCTTGCCGTTGCGGTCGGTCTGCGCCATTTGGCGCGACGGCCATGACACCTCACCCTTGCGGTATTCGATGGCCCGATACCGAAGCATTAGATGCGGGAAATCGAGATTGAATTCATGCGGCGGCACGTAAGGGCACTTCGTCATGAAGCACATGTCACAGAGCGTGCACGCGTCAACAACCGGTTTGAAATCCTCCGATGAGACGGTGTCCAGCTCGCCACTATCCGATTCATCGATCAAATCGAACAGGCGCGGGAAACTGTCGCAAAGGTTAAAACAGCGTCGGCACCCATGACAGATATCGAAAACACGCCGCAGTTCCGCGTCCAACGCCGCCTCGTCGTAAAAAGCCTCATCCTGCCACGCCAACGCATGGCGAGTAGGCGCTTCCAAGCTGCCTTCGGTCATATCGGAATCCTGAAAAAAGGGGAGACCGACCGTCCGCGACGGCCGTAAAGGCGTCGCGGACGGTGGTTTCGCTAACGCTTAGTCGTCGAGCGTATCGAGCGCACGCTGGAAACGACCGGCGTGGCTCTTCTCGGCTTTCGCCAAAGTTTCGAACCACTCGGCAATTTCCTCGAAATTTTCATCGCGTGCGGTGCGCGCCATACCCGGGTACATGTCCGTGTATTCATGCGTTTCACCAGCGATTGCGGCGCCGAGGTTGTCGGCGGTACCACCAATCGGCTTGCCGGTTGCCGGATCACCAGTTTCCTCAAGAAACTCGAGATGGCCATGCGCATGTCCGGTCTCGCCTTCGGCGGTTGAACGGAACACGGTCGCGACATCATTGTACCCTTCGACGTCGGCCTTTTGCGCGAAATAGAGATAGCGGCGGTTTGCCTGGCTTTCGCCGGCAAATGCGGCTTTCAAATTGTCTTCGGTCTTACTGCCCTTCAACGACATGGAATTCCCTCCTTGGTAATTGTCTGTCCTAGCCCCGAATTTACTTCCGGCTTCAGGGCGAACCGCAGCTAGAGGCCATTGACGAGCGCGGCGCGCTGCCAAACAACCCCATCATCTCGCCCATGTTATATGACGAAAGCATCAGTTGGAGTCAATAATTTAGAATGATTTTAAAAAAGAAAACAACACGCTGTTTAAATGAGAATTAATCTCATTTATTTTTTATTCGCACGATCACATCCACGCTTTCGATCACCGTATCCTGCGGTGCGACAGGCAGGGCGGACAAAACAATGGAATCGCCCGGAATATCCCGCAATTCACCGCTGTCATCATTGAAAAAGTGATGATGTTCCGTCGTATTCGTGTCGAAGTAGGACCGTCCCGCCTCGACCGCGACTTCGCGAAGCAATCCAGCCGCTGTAAATTGGTTGAGCGAATTGTAGACGGTTGCCAGGGACACCTTGACGCCGATCTCGGATATCTCGCGGTGGAGCTGTTCGGCCGTGATATGCCGATCGCCGTTTTCGAACAGTAAGCGTGCCAAAGCCAAACGCTGGCGGGTCGGGCGAAGACCGACGGCGTTGAGCCGGTCAATCGCGTGCGTAAAGGGCCGTACAGATTTCATCGCTGTTTCATAAGGCGATTGGATTTCTTTCGCAATACCCTTTTTTTACAATCCGGTAGAGAACATTTTGGAAACAGTCGAATAAGCACCGTAAGGCGCCCGTAAACCGAGAAAGAACTGTGTCCCATTAGCCGTATCGGAACAAACGATCACCGTTCTTTCGTAACCATGCCCGTCCATCGCGCATGTGCGGAGACAGCCGGTCCACAATCTTCCAGAATGCCGGCGAATGATTGGGCATGGCCATATGGCCGACTTCGTGCGCGACGACGTAATCAAGAACCGTGTCGGGCGCGAGGATAAGCCGCCAGTTGAAGGAGAGATTGCCTGATGTTGAGCAGCTTCCCCAGCGGCTTTTTTGATCCCGGATGGTTATTTTTGTAGGCCGCTTTTCCAGTACTGACGCTTTCGCATGCGCCCGCGGCGAGATCGCTGCTTTCGCTTCCCGGCGAAGCCAATCATTTAGCCGGCGCGGTAAATGTTCGACGCGACCCGACACGATGATCTTGCGATCTTCAATCCAAACGCCGCGCCGCGCGGCCGCGTCATGGACAATAAGATAGGGTTCATCAAAGATCGGCAGAATTTCACCGTCGCGAAACGGCACGCGGGGTGGCAAGGCTTCAAGCCGATCAAGCAACCAGCCCGCCCGGCTGCGCACAAAATCGAGACCTTCCGATTCACTCGTCCTCGGAGGCAACACAAGTTCCGGTGTCTCTTTCGCCGGATCGATCCGCAACGCGATCCGACGGGCACGATTGTTGCGTCGAACTGCAACCCCCACTTCCTGCCCATCAAGTATGAGCATTACTGTTTTAACGGCGGTCGCCACGGTTATCGCTTCATCCCCATCTTGGCCCGAAGCGAAGCGCCGAATGGTGCCGCGCCATCATTGATCCAATCGACGACATGTTGCTCCAAATCGTCAACATCGTCCTCCGATATAGCATTCCCCCGAACGGAAATTCCGGCTTCGTGCACGGTTTCCGGATCGCCGGACACGAGCGGATGCCACCATGCAAGATCTTGTCCCGCGGCAACAAGGCGGTAAGCGCACGTTTCGGGAAGCCAACGCAGGCGCGTCGCTTTACCCGGCGACAGCTGAACGCAGTCCGGCACGTTCTTTTGCCGGTTCGAATAATCGCTGCAATGGCAACCTTCCAGATCGAGATACCGGCACGCGACGTCGGTCAGCGCAATCTCTCCGGTATCTTCATCTTCCAATTTGTGCAGGCAGCACTGCCCGCAGCCATCGCAAAGCGATTCCCATTCTTTCGTCGACATCTGGCGGAGGGTCTTGGTTTTCCAGAAAGGCGCGTCATCCGTGGTCATGCTGCACAATCTATCAGATGGATGAAGGAGCCCGCGACCGTTCCGCGGACCAAACCGCAGGAGGACGGACTTTCGCCACGCGCATCAACGGCGCTAAACAAGGCATCGCCGGGACCTTCGTTAAGGACGGTCGCATAATGAAATTCATGGCCGGCGAATTCGGTGCCACGTTCCCCGAGGCGCGACGAGCACACGGTCTTCGCCCACCGGTAACCGAGGTGCAAGCGGCGATCGGCGAACGAGGTTTCGAGCGGCAAGAGGCCGATCATCTCGTGCCGTTCGCCCTTGGCATCAATCAGCCCCTCGCCCAGCGCCATGTATCCGCCGCATTCGCCAAAAACAAAATTTTGCGTCGCGGCAGCGGAACGCACACCGTTCCGGAATGCTGCATTCGCCGCCAGGCGACCGGCATGCAATTCCGGATACCCGCCCGGCAAATAAATCGCATCGGCATCGGCGGCAGGCGTCTCATCAGCGAGGGGCGAGAAAAACGACACGGAGGCGCCTGCCTGACGCCACCCTTCTAGAACGCTCGTGTAGACAAATCCGAAGGCATCATCCCGCGCGAAAGCAATGTGTTGTCCCAACGGTGGCAACGGTGCCGTTTTACCCGGAGCACAAGGTGACGGGACCGCGCAGGTGCGGAGCCCCTCCAGGTTCAGATGATCGCCAACCAGGGTCGCTGCATTTTCCAGGAACGCTTCCAAGGTGGCATGCTCGGATGCCTGAACCAAACCGAGATGCCTTTCCGGCAATTTCAGTTTCGGGTCGCACGGCAAAAAACCAAGAAACTTGGGTGGGTAACTCGACGCCGCAAAGGCCTCTTCAAGAATGCGGATATGGCCCGGCCCACCAACGCGATTACAGACGACGCCAAAAACATCGATATTCGCGCGATGCCCGACGAATCCTTCATATGCAGCAACCGCGGACGCCGCCTGACCGCCGACGTCCATCACCAGGAGGACCGGCCACCGCGTCCGTGCCGCAAGGTCGGCAGTAGAGCCGCCGCCGCCCGCCGCGCCATCGAACAAACCCATCACCCCTTCACAGATCACCAGATCCGCATCGCATCCGAGATGCCCAACTAGTCCCGACAGTGTTGAATCACGCATCCCCCAACCGTCAAGATTGATGCACGCATGGCCCGTGGCGGCCGCGTGGTACCCCGGATCAATATAGTCGGGACCTGCCTTGGCGGAAGCGACACGGATTCCGGCATTGCGAAAAGCGCGCAGCAGCGCCAACGTTACTGTAGTTTTCCCACTACCGCTTGCCGGCGCCGCAACAATGAGTCCTGGTGCCGGCATCGTTCAGGCCGAAAGGCGCACAAGCGTCACCGACACGGCGATCCACTGCACGAGATGAATTAGAACGCTGAGCCGGTGCAGTAAATTTGCACGCTTCTCGTTTCCGGCTTCTCGGTTTCGGTTCAGAAACGGGAGCAACACGCCGCGCAGTGCAAAAAACACGAGCGCAACGGCCAGCATGGTGGCGGCCTCGGGCCGATAGCTCGCTATGGTGAAAAGCACGATACCGGGAATCAGTGCGACAATACCCAGTGTCAAGAAATAGACTGGGAACAGCGACCGCATAAATGGCGCCGCCGTTTCGCGCGGCAGAAATCGAAAAACCGACGGCGCGATAACCGCCATGAAAATAGTCATGCCGCCAAAAATTGCCGCGACCGGCACCAGGGAAACGACATGTAGTGTTAGCCAGCCGGGCATGCTTACTCCGAATGTCGCTTTTCAACGCCAAATGACCCTTGCCGGTTTGACACGTCCCGCCCCGCGATGCAATTGGTAAGGCGTGCCGGTCGGCACGGATTTCTCATAGGAGCAACGAAATGAACGGTGCGGAAAGTTTGGTGCGGACTCTTGTCAATGGCAGCGTCGATGTCTGCTTTACGAACCCGGGCACTTCGGAAATGCATTTCGTCGCCGCGCTCGACAAGGTCGATGGCATGCACTGTTTCCTGTGCCTGTTCGAGGGTGTCGCATCCGGCG
>JAJFJB010000405.1 GCA_021774435.1 Alphaproteobacteria bacterium | reverse complement strand
GGGCCAGCATGGCGAATTCACTCGAAGTCCGCGCGCCACTGCTCGACCATGAGGTGATTGCCTGGGCATGCTCGTTGCCTATATCGCAGAAACTATCGGGCCGAAATGGCAAACGGTTGTTGAAAAGTGCTTTCGAATCTTTGGTCCCGTCAGACCTTCTTTACCGGCCCAAGCAGGGGTTCTCAATTCCGCTTGCCGCCTGGTTCCGGGGGCCATTGGCGGCGAAGGTCCGGACAGCCGTGACAGGTCCTATAATGGCAGACAGCGGCTATTTCGACGCAACGACATTGAAAACACTCGTAGACCATCACCAATCCGGTGCGCGTGACCACAGCGCCGTATTGTGGGGCCTGCTGATGTTCGAAGCATTCCTGCGCCGAAATCAGGCATATTCCTCCGCCAGCAATGCAGCGTAAGCGACGCCGGACGGGCTGTTCCCGGGCACCCAATCCATAGAGCATTTGCTTTGCGCCGGTGCTGTATCGATCGCTAGGATGCAAGTCATTGAAATTGAACATAAGATATTGTTAATCGGATGTGTGTCGGGATTCTTTACAGATTCGGCAAAGTTAAAAAAATAGACCTTAAGTCATTGTTTTATAACATTAAAAATAAATTCGTAGGCCGTACAGGCAAAGAACAGCCAAGTTATGTGTCGAGATTCTTTACAAATTTAGATTTCGATGAAAAAGAAATTTATGCTAACACATTGAAAAATAACAATATGCAATGTTTGGCATGGTTCCTGCTTATCTAGGGCAGGAGGATGCGAACAGCATTCGTTAATTACTTTTTTGTAATGCCCACTAAGGAGGGTTCAAATGTTAGGAAGCAATAAAATGTTCCGGAAAGCACTACTCGGAACGGCTGCGGTTGCCGTAATTGGCGCCGCCGGTCTTATGACCACACCGAAGGACGCGAACGCGACAGCGTTTGCATACTCGGCGATCGCAATCTCGGATTTCGTAATGACCGGCTTGCAAACCGGCTTTAACGTGGCTGACAACCGGTTCCATCAAAAAGGCGGCTTGGTTTCTCTGTCAGGAGTCGGCGTCGATGTTTTGGGATCGACTGGCCCGGCGGCAGGCGGATCCTTTGACGTTACGCGAGTTTGCGTGGGCGATTGTGGTGGATTTGCCAACAACGTTTATTTTCCGGCGCCTACCAGCCCAATTCCTGGGCCAGGTACGCAAAACTCTTTTGCGGTAACCGACACGAATATGCTCGACACGGTTATTGATCCCGGCAGCGGTTCATTTGTCTTGGGTGGCGATTTCGGTGTCCAGGGCGGCGCACAAGCGACGGGCAATCAAACCGGTACCGGTGCCACGACTGCGTCCCAGTCGATGGTATGGGAATTCGACCTGACAAGCTCCAGCGCTGTATCCTTCGCCTGGACGGAAGAAGTTCTGATGGAAGTCGGGACCACACTCAAGGGCGAGTCAGCGACTTCGACGTTGTCGTTCTCCATTCAGATCGAGGATCTAGGTACTGGTAGTTTCGTTGATCCCGTTGGTGGCGCAGCAGCGTCCGATATTTTCGGGATTGCCGACACGCTGAGCATTGGTGTCAGCGACGATCCGACAGTCGAGCAAACCTTTGATAAGCCTGGTGCTCTTGATTTCGGTTCGATTGCTGCTGGTAGTTATCGCTTGACGATTAACCTGGATGCCACGGCAAACGCGAATTCGATCGATATTCCGGAACCAGGCACGCTTGGGCTTCTCGGTATCGGTCTTCTTGGCCTCGGTGTTGCGGGCTATCGCCGGCGCAAGATCACGGCTTAAGTTCAGACTTTAGAATGGAAAAAGGAAGGTTAGTCTAAAAACCACGCATCCTCCCATTCGATGAACTCTCAGGAACCCGCCGATATTATGTCGGCGGGTTTTTGGGTTTTAAAGAGTATCAGGCGATTTTGTCTGCATTGCATAACCTTGCTGCGTTTAACGAGAATGGCACTTTGTAAGCAGCCCAAACCGGTATCTGTGATTTGGAGCCAATGGCTCCTAAAAGCAGGTAAGCATTTAGGTGTTCGATAATGCAAAGCAGCGCCATGGCACGGCGATACGTTCCGTAGTCTTTGTGATGCCAATTGCAGTACTTCCAAAGATTAAATTTGGGCGCCCTCCTTGCGGAATGCGCGTGCTAAGAAAATCCAATCGGGTGGAGTTCGCACTTCTGTTAATACGCAACATGGACTTTGCCGGCATTGAAGCGGCGTATCGATCGCGCAAATTCCTTTATGAACGAGCAAAGCGAAATCGATTTCGTCAAGGACAGCATTAGCGATATTAACCAACCTCGAATGGTTGCATGTGTCTGCTGCGGACTAATTCAGGTGATCCGGTGTGTTTAGTTCGGATACTTTGCGATACAGTTCGGCAATAATAAGCGCGATCACATTCGCGCGGTTATCGGATCACCGGAGATGACTCAGCAAAACCACGATTTGATTTAGACAGGCGTTGCTCTAATGCTGCGGCGTATAAGTTTGCACGATACCGCCGTTTTGCTGATTATTTAGGCCTTTCCAAATGAGGCTGCTGCAGCAACGCATGGTAATGCGCCGGGGGAGGCGGGTTTCGGAACGACTGTCTGATCGAGTATTTCTTCGCGCTCTTTCGAAGTGCGGAGCCTCTTTCAACCCGCGATAGACGCGTAGATACCGCTCTTTGCCGAGTGAACGGACCAAGCCGAGGCGTGGTGCCTCGCGATCGAGGTCTGGATATCTACTTTTGAAGCTTTTCTAACAATTCGATCGCATTATTCCGATCCAGGAAAGAAGCATGTTTTTTCAGCAATGTTTGCAATTTTTCACGCGCCAATGCGTATTCTCCGTTCGCGTCCAACGCCTGTATGTAATGAAAGGTAATCGTTGGGTCGTCCGGCTGCCGTCCAACCGCGGCTTTTAGCCTCTTCAAGGCGTTGGCGTTATCCCCCTGCTTTAGCAAAATAATCCCCAATGTATCCAGGGGAACCGGGTGGTTGGGAACGAGCTCGATCGCTTTCTCCGCATGTATCCGCGCTTTGTCCAGGTCGCCCAGCCTATAAAGAACCCATGCAAGGTTATTCTGTGCTCTTACTTCTTGAGGAACCGCTGCGACGAATTCGGCGTAAACGTCACGTGCTTCTTCCAGTCGATCCAGTTGCTGAAAATAGTTACCCAATTTGAACCGAGTCGCATGATCATTCGGATGCTCAGCAACCCAATCCTTTAACGTTTTTATCGCCTCGTCGGGTTTACCCGCATGCCATAGGGCTTCAGATAAACGGACGACATCCCGCGTCGTCCCAAGCGTTTTGCTTATCCCTTTGAATGCTGTTGCGGCATCATCCCAACGATTTTCTTGAATCGCAACGTTAGCTTCAAGCTCAAGAATGACAGGATTCAAGGGGTCGCGCCGCTTTAGCTCGTTGAGCAACTTTTTCCCAAGCACTAGATCCTTTTCTCCAATCGCAATGCGTGTGCGAGCCTTTTTGATATTTTGATCTGCGGGGTCAAGTATGATCGCTGCGTCCAATGCCTGTTTCATGCGCGATATGTTTTTCGCCAAGGAAGCGGCGCGGATAATGGCCAATTGTACCGTCTTTGACTGAGGTCGAAGTTGCCCAAGCTTGGTAAACGTTAATAGTGCATCTTTCGGCCGGTTGGAAAGAATTTGAGCTTGCCCCAAGACCTCCAGGATAGCCGGTGTGTTTGGGGCAACGTTATTGGCTCTCGTGGCAATGCCATAGGCCTTTTCGGCGCTTTGTTCAGAAACGTAAGCGCGCGCTAAGGTCGTGAGAGCGAGGGCAGATTTGGGATTCGCCTCCACGGCTGCTTCAAGCCGCTTCCGCGCATTAAGTAGATTGCCTGACTGGGTCTCTAATGCAGCAAGTTGAAGTAAAAGTTGCAGATTGCCGGAGTTCTGTCGGAGGGCACTCTCTAATAAGCTTTTCGCTTCATCCAAATTACGCTCGAAAATATAAAGGCTCGCAAGATTTCTTGTGGCTTCCGGGTCACCAGGTCTAAGTTCTAGAGCTTTTTCAAAGGCCTCCCGTGCCGCATCCGATTTCTTAAGGGCTAAATGTACTAAACCTTCAAGTGAATAGCCGCTTGGGTTTTCGGGTTCTCGCTCTTGTATGCGTTGGGCCGCGTCCAAAATCTTTTGATACTCTTTGGCGCGGAAATAGGTCTTAATTAGGTTGATTTCGGCTTGTTTTAGAGACCCGTCGGCATTTACAGCCGATTCCAGCCGCTTAAGCCCCGACTCAGTATCTCCTAGGCTAATCAGCGCTAAGCCGACTCCGGCACGAGCGCG
>JAJFJB010000404.1 GCA_021774435.1 Alphaproteobacteria bacterium | reverse complement strand
GGGCTCATCCGCGCGATAGTGGCCAATGCGCGGGCTGGTGGGGTCGTGCAGGGCGGCAGTACGATCACGCAACAGTTGGCGAAAAACCTATTCCTCACGCCGGAACGAACGTTGCTGCGCAAAGTGCGGGAATTGATGCTGGCGTTATGGCTGGAAGCCCGTCTGAGCAAGGACGAGATCCTGACGCTTTACATGAACCGCGTATATCTCGGCGCCGGCGCCTACGGTGTCGAGGCGGCATCGCAACGCTATTTCGGCAAATCGGCCCGCCGCGTCAATATTCAGGAAGCGGCCTTGATTGCGGGGCTATTGAAGGCGCCGTCGCGGTATGCGCCGACGAACAACATTAAGCGGTCGCGAGACCGCGCGGCGCAAGTTCTGCAAAACATGGTCGCGGCGGGGTATTTGACCAAGAAGCAGGCCGAGGCGGCAAAGCGGGCTCCGGCACGCCTGGCACATCGGTCGCAATCCAGCGGTGCGCGCTATTTTGCCGATTGGGTGCAGGAACGACTGCCGGGACTCGTGGGCAACCGCGACGACGATCTGATTGTATTATCAACGCTGCAACCACGCCTGCAACGGGCCGCCGAGGCTGCGCTGGAAAGAATATTGAAACGCAATGGCAGGAAGCGGAATGTCACGCAAGGTGCCCTGATTGCGGTGGGACCGGAAGGGGCGGTGCGGGCGATGGTCGGTGGCCGATCCTATGCAAAAAGTCAGTTCAACCGTGCGGTCCAGGCGCATCGACAACCCGGTTCCGCGTTCAAGCCGTTTGTCTATTTGGCGGCGCTCGAATCTGGGCTCAGCCCGGCAGACGTCGTGAAGGATTCGCCGGTTTCCGTAGAAGGCTGGAAGCCGAGAAACTTCAAGAACCAATATTTGGGTGACGTCACGCTCAGTAGTGCATTGGCGAAGTCGATCAATACGGTTGCTGTCAAAGTTTCCGAACGTGTTGGCCGGAACAATGTGATTGCGACCGCGCAACGCATGGGCATCACGTCGCCGATGGCAGCACACCCGACGCTCGCGCTCGGCGCATCGGAGGTCACGCTGCTTGAACTCACATCCGCGTACACACCCTTCGCCAACGGCGGCTATGGTGTTGTTCCGCATGGCATTTTGGAGGTGCGGACCCGGGCGGGCAGCGTTCTATTCAGGCGCGGCGGGACCTCGCTGGGCCGTGTCATCAATGCGCGTGATCTAAAAAACATGAACGCGATGCTGATCGAGGCGCTGAGGACCGGCACCGGAAAAGGCGCGCGCCTTGCCGACCGTATTTCGGCGGGGAAAACGGGGACGAGTCAGAAATATCGCGATGGATGGTTTATCGGTTATACCGCGAATTTGGTCGCAGGCGTCTGGCTCGGTAACGATAATGACACTCCGACCAGGAAAATGACTGGTGGCCAGCTTCCTGCTTCGCTGTGGAAGGATTTTATGCGGCAGGCATCGGCGGGTGAGCCTGTTCGCGATTTTCCGTCCGGCAGGGATGCGATTGCTGCGCTCTCGCCCAGCACCGCCCCGTCGAGCGAACAAGAAGGAAGTGTTGATTTCAAGCGATTTATCGATGGATTGGCGGGTATGTTGTCCGATATTTCGCGCCAGCCGGCGGATCGGCCATCGGCGCGGGATAAAGATCTCGACCAGGAAAATTCGGATTAGGGTTCGCTTAGCGCTTCCCGCGCAGATATCGCCACAGATATAAGGCGAGCCAGACTGGCACGACGACAACCGCACCGATCAGAACATATTTAAAGGCCCAACCGAAGACGGAAGCGCCCATTTCGATGAGCGCCTCGGCGCCGTCGCGGGCCGATTGCAGAACATTTTGCGGGTCGATATTCAAGACTGCAAGTACGAGCCCGACCAGCAGTGACGCGATCAGTAGCTTGACGACCGTGCCGCCGGTAATTTTTGGCATGATCCTGGACCCGGCTCTATTCCGACGATCCAGATCGCAATTCGTCGATCTTCTTATCGGTGTTGTATTGGCTCAAGGAATACACGGACCAAATTGCGGCTGGGATCCAACCGACGACCGTTATCTGCAGAATAAGGCAGATGATTCCCGCGATGGGCCGCCCAATCGTGAAGAACAGCAACCAAGGCAACAACAAAGCGATAAGCAGCCGCATAAAAAATCCCCTGAACTGGCGTCATTATCGCGCCAATCTGCCATATTGTTGCAGGTAAATAAAACCACGGACCGAAGAGGGCAATATGGAACAGGAATTGGAAACGCTGACGCGGCTAATCGACAAAGGCGCGGAATTTGCCGTCGCCTACGGATTTCAGATTCTGGGCGCCCTGGTCTTTCTAATTATCGGCTTGAAGATTTCCAGTTGGCTTGGCGGGCGGGCGGCGCTTATGTGTGAGCATAAGGGTGTCGACATTACGCTGTCCCGGTTCACCGGCAACGTCGTCAAGATCGTTCTGATCGTTTTTGTCCTCATTGCCACGTTGGGAAACTTCGGCGTCACAATCGCCCCGTTGATCGCGCTCGCCGGCGCATCCGCCTTTGGCGCGACCTTCGCGCTGCAGGGACCGCTTTCCAATTATGGTGCCGGGCTGGCGATCATTCTGACTCGCCCCTTCGTCGTGGGTAACACGGTTACCGTGAAAAAAGTCAGCGGCGTCATTGAGGAAATCACTTTGGCTGCGACGGTTATGCGCGGCGAGGATGGCGAAAAAATTACGGTGCCGAATAAGGAAATCGTGGGTGAGATTTTGGTCAATTCGGACGCGAACCGGATCGTCGAATCGACACTTTATGTTGACGTCGAAGAAGATCCGATGCGCGTCGCCGACCTGATTCGCAATGTCGTTCAAGAGACCATCGATTCGGAGGAGGTATCACCGCCGTTGGTTGGGATACAGGATTTTGCCTATGGGGGCATTGCGATTGGCATCCGTTACTGGGCACCAAGCAGCAAATATTACCAGACCCGCTTTGACGTGAATGCTCGAATTAAAAGTGCACTCGATGATGCGGGGATCACGCTCTTGCAAGTGTCATGGCCGGAACTAATGACGCACTCTCAAACCGAGCCATCCACAATGGGTTAGGATCACGAATCGCTCTGCCGGCTGGTAAACGCGCCGATTCGATCGTTCTCCCAGCGGAGCCATTCTCTGAGGACTTCCTCGGTATGCTCGCCAAGCAGCGGCGGCGGTTGCGACTCGATAGAGGCTCCTGTCATTTGCCAGGGCGGTCCGACCACGCGAACCGCGCCGGACGTTGGATGTTCGAATTGCCTTATAAGACCGCGGTGTGCCACCTGCTCGTCGTTCAGTGCTTCCGCATAGTCGTTGACCCGCGCGAAGGGAACGCGTTCGGTCTCCAATATCGGGATCCATTCCTCGACGGTCTTTTGCACAAAGATTTCGCCGATCATGGTGTCGATCGTACCGCGTGCCGCGACGCGATCGGCCATCTTTACGTAACGCGAATCGTCGGCCAGATCGGCGCGGCCGATGGCGCGGCAAATCGGCGGCCAGAATCGGTCGCTCATGCAAATGATCGCGAGATAGCGGCCATCCGCGGTGCGGTAACTTTCGGCGGGTACCCGCAGCGGGTTGCCGTTGCCCTGACGGTCGGGAAGTCTGTTCGCCTGCAAGGTTTCACCCATGCGCGGTCCCAATGCGGCGAGCATCGTTTCCTGCATGCTGACATCGATATAACGGCCTTCGCCACTATCTCGGACGCCATGCAAGGCGCCGACAATCGCATAGGCCGCGTACATGCCCGCCATGACGTCGGCGAGAGGAGCACCGATTTGCAGTGGCGGCCCATCCGATGTGCCCGTCACGCTCATGATACCCGCTATGGCTTGTATGACAGGATCGAGGGCAAGCCGGTCGCGATACGGACCGGTTTGCCCGAAGCCGGAGATCGAGCAATAAACCAGCCGAGGATTGATGGCCTTTAAGTCGTCCCAGGCGACGCCAAGACGCGCGGCGGTTCCCGGTGCGAAGTTCTCCACGACAATGTCGGCTTCGCGGGCGAGCGCCAAGGCGATTTCCCGGTCGTCCGGCAATTTCAAATCGAGCGCGATGCTCCGTTTCGAGCGATTGTTGGCATAAAAGTAATCCTGATGCCCCTCACGGCCTTCATAAGCGAGCGTATTGCGCAAATCGTCGCCCTGACCCGGACGCTCGACCTTGACGATGTCGGCGCCCAGATCGGCCAGCATCTGCGTGCAATGCGGTCCTGACAGGACCTGTGTCAGATCGAGGACACGGAACCGGCCGAGCGGGCTTTCGGTGGCATTTGGATCGTGATTTGGCATGGCGCGACCCTACAGCTTGACGGCTGTCTTTGTCGAATGGCAGCTAGACTAGGCTTGGAGGGCGCAGGTGCGGAATCCTGCGAGCACATCGCGCCGGTCCGGGCCATAAAAATTGCGGTAAGTCGAATCCACCATGCGGCCCCGTGTTGGCCAGGCGCCGCCGCGAAGCACGCGCGTCGTGCCGAAGAGCGGCTCCGAATATTCCTTATAATCGTCCGGCGAAAAACCAGGAAAAGCGCCGAACGTGGTGTCGGTCCATTCCCAGACATTGCCGATCATCTGGCGTACGCCATGCAGACTGTCGCCGGCCGGTCGGGCTGCAACGTCGATTACGCCGATCCCGCGGCCGTCGAGGTTCGCCGTGTTTGCATCCGGCGCACTGTTGCCCCATGGATAGGCACGCTTCTGGCCGTTTTCCCCTGCCGTGGCAGCGAATTCCCATTCGGCTTCGCTCGGCAGGCGGCGTTTGGCCCAGCGGCAATAGGCGTTGGCTTCATACCAGTTGACATGAATGATGGCTTGGTTCGGTGGCAAGTCGATCACCGTATCGAATTTACGGATCAGCCATTTCCCTTGGCCGCCGGATTGCCAATAGACGGGATGGACGGCGTCGTTTTCCGTACGCCATTTCCAGCCATCGGCGTCCCAGAATGCTTCCGTCTCATAGCCGCCATCATCGACGAAGGCGGCGAATTCGGCATTCGTCACCTGCGCCCGGGCCATGCGAAACGGCGCGACGGTTACGGCGTGCGCCCATTTTTCATTATCAAAAACAAAAGGTGCATCGTTCGGACTTCCAATCAGGAAGGTGCCGCCTGGTATATCGACATCGCCGGGTAGCGATCCGGCTTCGCTTTCCTCGGGCGCTGCCAATGCAAACTTCGGTGTCGGATAACCCAAGGTCTGGCGCGTGTAGGTATAGGCCTCGTTATGCATGTCCTGATGGAAGGTCGTAAACTGGTACAGGTAGCTGTCCTGCTCGCTCGCCATGCCCTCGCCGAGCCGCTCAATTAGGATGTCGTGCACATCGGCGATGTATTTCAGGGTGTCGTCGATGGAGAAGAGCGGCAGGTCCCATCTTGTATGGTGGTGAATTGCGATCGAATCATAAATGCTGTCGCCCTCGGCGAGAATTTTCTCGCGGCCATATTTTTGCCGCAGGATAAAATATTCATGGAACCAGGCAACGTGACCGATTTCCCACTGCAGGGGATTGACGATGTCGAGCTTGGGTCCGATAAGCTGTTGCGCATCGAGGCCGTGTACGAGTTCGAGTGTGCGCGTATTCGCGTCGCGCATAATCTCTCTCAGATAATCAGTGGCGACGGGTTGGGTCATGACGCGTCCTAGGTTGGTAGCGATATGAAGATAAGCCTTATAACGCCAGCCGCAAGGCGATCAAGGTCGGGTAACAGGACAACAGCGGACCGATGGGGGCGCATCCTGGGTGAGTTTGGCCATCGGGTACATATTTCAGAGATCTATGATGGCGCCGACGCCGATATGATGGTTGCTCTGCATGCGTGGCGTAGCGCCGAATCGATCAGTTCGTACCGTGAAAAGTTTCCCGACCGTCCGCTGGTGCTCGCCTTAACCGGGACCGATATTTACAAGTTTCAGTACAGCCATCCGGAACCTACACGCCGGTCAATGGCGTTGGCGGATTGGCTCGTGTGTCTGCACGACAATGTCGTGTTGGATATTCCGCAGGAATTCGGACACAAATTGAGCGTTATACCCCAATCCTCGGCGCCCTTGCCACGCCCGCGTTCACCGTCTCGGCGGTTTTTCGATGTTTGCGTGATCGGCCATTTGCGCGAGGAGAAAGATCCCCTGCGCGCGGCCTTCGCGGCGCGTGGGATGCCGCCTGAGTCACGCTTACGGGTTATCCATCTCGGCAAGGCGCATGACGCGTCATGGGCGGAACAGGCGGAGGCGGAGATGGCCCGTAATGATCGCTACAAATGGCGAGGCGAAGTGCCGGGTTGGGCCGTGCGGCGCGAGTTCGTGAAAACTCAGTTGATGGTCATTAGTTCGATCATGGAGGGCGGTGCCAATGTGGTATCCGAGGCCATCGTTGCCGGCGTACCGGTCATTGCCTCGGACATTTCCGGCAATATCGGCATGCTCGGCGAGGATTATCCAGGCTACTTCGAAACCGGAAATACCGCGGCACTGCGCGCGCAGTTGGTCCGGGCGGAAACCGATTCTGCCTTTTTGGAAGATTTGAGATCGCGTTGTGCGGCGCTGGCACCGCGATACGCGCCGGAGAACGAAACCGCCTGCTGGCGGAATGTCCTCAATGAGCTGACCTGATCGACAGCGTTAATGCGGCAGATCGGAGTATTTGGTGATGAACCGGCGATCGATCCAGTCTTTGAAGCGCCACATCCAATGTCCTGTCATCGTCCACTTGCCGCGGGTGGCGACGGCATAACGATTGCCCGTGCTGATGATGGCGAGGTAGTGGGGTTGCGGTATATAGGGCCGCGCGGGCATACCTTGAAGATGCCGGCGCAGGTTCTCCGCGAGCGGCGGACCCTGTCTTACGGCAACAGCGCCGGATTTCGGACGCGGATGATCGATCATCGCGGCAATATCGCCCGCGGCGTAAATTTCAGGGTGCGATGTCGACTGCAGCGTGTCGCACACGGCAATGAACCCGGCGGTGTCCGTGTCCAGGCCCGCTACGGCCGGCCAACGGGCCGCACCCGCGGATGTGACCCAAAGAATTTCGTCGAAAGTCAGCGCTTCGCCGTTTTCGCAGAACAATTTTCCGCTTCGTACGTCGTTGACCCGACAGTTGTTGTGGATCTGTATGCCGCGCGCATTGAGTTCGTTGGTAAAGATATTTTGGACGCGCAGATCATGGGTCGGTAGGACGCTGTCTTTGTCGGTTACGAGATGAAAATGGAGCTTCTCGGTGTCGAGCCCTTTTGCCGACCGGTCCTGCCGAAGGCGGAATTGCATGGCGAGCAGCAACTCCACCCCACCCGCGCCACCGCCAACGACGGCGACATGCGTCGCTTTCTGCTCTTCAAGCAGTCGCGTGCGCATGCGTTCCCAATGCGCAAAAAAGCGGCTAATTGGTTTTACCGGGACGGTATATTCGTCGGCACCGGGGACCTGCCTTGTGGCGGGCGCCGAGCCGATGTTGATGGACAACAGGTCATAGGACAATGGTGGGTGGTCCGCGCACAAAACCTGCTTTCGTGCGGGATCGAGCCCGATTACCTCATCCTGTAGGAATTCAGCGTTGCAGTACTGCGCTAGCGGCTCGAGATCGATGTGCGTTTCATCAAAATTGTAATGGCCCGCGATGAGGCCTGGCAGCATGCCTGAATAGGGTGTGTGCCTGTCCCGGCAGACAAGTGTTATGCGGACGTCCTTTATCGGATTAACGGCGAAATTTCGGAGGACTTCGACATGGCTGTGGCCCCCGCCAACCAGGACAAGATTCTTCACGGACGAATTGGATTCGCTCATATCAGGCGTGGTCGAGAGTCGTTTTCAGGCGCAGGGTCGCGCGAATGCGTCGGGACAAAGCATCGACGCCGATATTCAGGAATGCCGTCAGAAGAATGAGAATGATGGCCCGGTCATAGCGAATGTCGGCGAAGGCACTGTCGATATAAAAACCGAGTGTCGGTATGCCGAGAATGCCAAGGATCGCCGTTTCCCGCAGGATGACTTCCCAGCGATAGAACAGGAACGCCAGGAACTGAGGATAGACCCGCGGCAAGATTTCGTAACCGTATAGGTTCAGTCCCTTGGGGCTGTCCGGCCGCGTTGCCATGGATTCGGTATGGCGTCCGATCAGGTGTCCGATGATGGCGCCGTTGTGCAGCGACAGGGCGACAATCGCGGGCGCCATCGACGGCCCCCATAGCTGCAGGAAGACGTAGGCAAGGATATATTCCGGTGTCGAGCGGACGACGACGAGGAAAACATGGCCGACCGTGCGGCCCTTCTTGCCAAAGAACTTTGGCGATATCAGTGGGAACATGGCGAGTGCGCATAGTCCCGCACCGACGAGGGCGATCATCGTCAGCACAATCGTATTGAACGCGCCGGGTATCGCCTGGGTGAGGAACAAATTTCCAAACCATTCCCATAGCTTCACCAGGACCGTGGTATCGATCGACTCAGCCACGCGGATCGGGTGGGGCAGAATATCTTCGCTAAAAAAGCGGACGATATTCGTCATCGAGATCGTCGCCCCTGAGGGCAAGGCAATGACGGCGGCGATAAGGTAAGCCGGCAGCAGCTTCTTGTGCATCCAGCGGCGCATGGTCGCGATGATGATGTAGAACAGGATCAAAAGCGCTGATACTTCGGAATAGTGGCCCTGTTTAAAGGCGGAATCGAGATGAAAACCCAATGTCGGCAGTCCGACGAATCCGAGCACGGCACTGGAGCGTAATCCGCATTCCAAGCGATACATGCTGTAATGTTTAAAGTGGACCCAGGCATCCGGAAGGCGCGCAAACAGGAAAATCGAAAGGGCGCTACTGCCGGCTGGCGCGGCACGGGCGGGCGCGGGGTCTGCCTCTTCGAGAATTTCGGAATAAACCTTTGCAATGATCCCGGCGTAAGGGATGGCAATCGCCAGAATGCCTGTTAGCGGCGACAAGCCGAAAATTTGCAGAAAGATCAGCGCCCAAAAAAGTTCATGAATGGCCCGAACGAAGGCGCAACCAACGCGCACGATGCGGTAATGGAACGCCAGCGCCAAGCCAAACCCGACAACATTCGACAGGGCGACTCCCAAAATCGCGAAGGCGAGCGTTTGGATGACGGCGTCGAAGAGCCGGTCCGTTGCGGTAAAGTCGGGCGTTACCGCGCCGATGGCCATTCTGCCGAATTCGGCCCAAGGATCGGCGCCGATAATTTCTAGATCGGCCAGGAATAAGCCCAGAATGGCGATTGCCACGAAGCCCAAACTGGCCCGCACCAATGGCGAGGAGCGGCCCCTTTCGGGAACGTTAATGTCTGTAGAGGTCGTCAAGATCGGACGGGACCATGCCGGCGGTCGGCTGATCCAAGACTATGGCGCCGTTCCGCAAACCGATGATGCGATCGGTATAGGCGATGGCGAGTGAAATATCGTGCATGGCAATCAGCACGGTCTTGTGACGCTCGTTGATGCTTTCCAGGACAACGCGCGACTGATGTTCGTCGACGGCGGATACCGGCTCATCGCCGATAAGAATGTCACTGCCTTGATTGATGGCGCGACCGACGGCGGTGCGCTGCTGTTGTCCACCGGAAAGTTCGCCGGCGGGTTCGAACAGTTTCTCCTCCAGGCCGAGACGTGTCGCGACTTCGCGCACGTTCTCCACTTCGCGCGACATTGGCCGTACGAGATTGATGAAATTGTACCAGGCGGAGTGCCGATTCAGACGGCCCATATAGATGTTATGGAAGACGGAAAGAACACGGACGAGGCCCAATTCCTGCGGTAAGAGGGCGGCCTCCTCAGCCCGTTGCTCATAAAGCATGCGCAACAAGGTTGACTTGCCGGCACCGCTTTGCCCGACCAGCGCAACGCGTTCGCCTTCGGTGATGCTGAGCGTAATATTATTCAGCACCGCCGCGCCGTTATAGCGCGCGTTCGCGTTACGCAGATCGAACAGAGGCATCGGATCAGTCGATCAGCCCGATCGATTTGCCGACATCGAGAATTGGCTTGTAGTCGGCATTGGTTGCCGGGACAAAGCTCTTGCGCGGGAAGGAGGACAACAGATCCGGGTCCTTCATTTCGAGCAGCGCTTTAGTCACTTTAGCCTTGAAGTCGGCGCCGAATTTTTTGCCGACATCGCCGCGCAAGGACCATTGATAGTCCGGGTAGGTCGGCGTTTTCCAAATGATTTTGATCTTCGACGCATCAATTTTCCCGGCCTTCATTTCATTTTCCCAGACCTTGAAATTGACCGCACCGACTTCATAAGCGCCCGACTGCACCAGCGCGATGGTGCGCGAGTGGTCGCCGCTGAAGCCGACTTTCTTGAAGACATCGTCGGGAGACGCAGAAAGGTTTTCGCGAATATGGAACTCCGGCATCAGGCGTCCTGACGTCGAGCCCTTCGATCCAAACGTAAAGGTCTTGCCCTTGATACCGGTTGGGAAATTATCGCTGGCCGATAGTCCGGATTTTGCGTTGGCGATGAAATAGGTGATGAAGAACTGGTCTTCGTAACCCTGTGCGATGGCTTCGGATCCCGATACCAACTGCCGAGCCCGAACGCCGGAAAGGCCGCCGAACCAAGCCATTTGGACTTGATCGTTGCGGAAAGCGGTGACAGCCGCGCCATAGGATTTGACGGGAACATATTTAACATCGACCCCGAGCTCGCTCGAAAGATAGGTTGCGATTTTGTCGAAGCGCTCGCGGAGCCGGGATTCATCCTGATCCGGAATTGCGGTAAAGACGAAGGATTCAGCTTGTGCAACGGATATTAGTCCGAAGACACACAAGACTGTCGTTAGAAATTTCTTCATGACAGTTCCTTTTGGTTATATGGAAGCAACGTCTGGGGCCGTTAGTAACGGGGCAGGCAGTGAACGCTGCAATTTGTGAAGATCATACTTTCCCTGCCCCTTTTCGATACCACCCATAGATAGGCTAGTACTCGCTGCCGCCAAGTCAATAATATTGGCCCAAATGTCCTGGTCGAAATTTCAGTGGGTCGAATATTGTGTGAGGCATTTCGCTAGAGATCGCGGTCCTGCCGTGCTTCAGCCAGGATCCAGTCCCGGAAGGCCTCGACATTGGGTTCGCCGGCGCGTTCTTCCGGGCAGACGACATAGTAGGCCCATTCTCCTGGCAAGGTGAGTTCGAACGGTTTCACCAGGCGGCCCGCCGCCAGATCGTCGTCAACCAGGGGTGTTGCCCCGAGGGCGACGCCTTGCCCGTCTATGGTCGCCTGCAAGAGGACATGGGCGTGGCTGAAGCTTGGACCCCGAATGGGGTCCACCCCTTCGACGCCGGCAGCCAGAAGCCAGGTGCGCCAGTCGTAGCTCGCGGGGCGTTCATGGAGAAGCACGTGATGCCGCAGGTCGTCTGGGGATCTCAGGGGATGCGGACCGTCTTCGAGAAGGCGTGGGCTGCAGACCGGAAAGACATCTTGCCGCATGAGCAGCGCGGCGTGCAGGCCTGGCCAGGAGCCTTGGCCAAACCGTATTGCGATGTCCACATCCTCGCGCGTGAAGTCGGTGAGTTTGTCTTCAGCGGCGAAACGAAGGTCGATGTCGGGATGTTGCTGGCTGAATTGCACAAGCCGCGAAACAAGCCATTTTGCGCCGAATGACGGCATGACGCTGATCGTTAGCGGATGGCCGCCGCCGGTCGCGACAATCTGCTGTGTGGCGTCGGCGAGTAATTCGAGCGCTTTGCGCACCGATTGCAGATATTGCTGGCCTGGTTCTGTCAGAAGCAGCGCGCGGTTCAGTCGTTTGAAGAGCGGCAAGTCGAGCCAGGTTTCCAGTGCCTTAATCTGATGACTGATCGCCGCTTGCGTGACGTGCAGCTCATTCGCGGCTCGCGTGAAGCTGAGGTGCCGACCGGCGGCTTCAAAGGCGCGTAATGCTTTTAACGGGGGTAATCGGTCAACCATCGAACGTTTCTCATTTTCGGATTAGTTTTTCTTATCAATCATACAAAAAACGATCGTTTGAGAATTATTGGTTTCGCCTCTAAATATCAGTTAACAGGATAGAAAATGCAATGGCGGTGAGATTGGTGATCAAATCCGCTATAAGGAGATTAGCTATGAGTATGAATCAAACGATCTGTAGCGAGACGACTTTACCGGCGCCGATTCGGACTGGTGCCATCTTATCGGTCCTGGCGGGCGCCGTGGTCCGGGCAGCATGCATGGTTCAGCAATGGCGGGAACGCGCCCGGCAGCGCCATGTGCTTGCGACGTTGGACGACCGGATGCTCAAGGATATCGGTGTCAGCCGAGCGACTGCCCGCATGGAAGTGGAGAAGCCGTTCTGGCGCGGTTAGCGGTTCAATAGGGACGTTGCGTCAACGCTTTCGATCTAAGCGGTCGCGTTTCGGTCGACACCCGCATAAAGCACCTTGTGCTGCTGTTCGATGGCTCGCTTGCGGTTGGCACGGCCGGTTGTGTCGTTTAGAGCAACTGGGCGGGTCTCCAGGTCAAAATGGTCGAACTCATCGACGCCCCGAGCCAGGGTTGCGGTGGTGCGTCCGCCATGCTGGCGGACGTGGGTGGCGATGTAACGGATGGCGAAGCCGATCCTGGGGATCGTGCTGGTATTCGGATCGGAGCCGTGCACGAGGCCGACATGGTGCAAGGACATCTCGCCGGGCTCCAAGCAGATATCGGCGGCGCTGTTTTCGTCGACTTCGACGGCAATCTCCTGTCCCCGCGACAGGAGGTTGCCTTCGGCGAAGGTGTCACGATGTTCAAAGGCCTCACCAAGGTGACTGCCCGGGACAACTCTCATACAGCCATTTTCCCGACGACTGGGCGAGAAGGCAATCCAGGCGGTCAAGACTTCATGCGGCTCAAGTCCCCAATAATTCGCGTCCTGATGCCAACTGACATAGCCCGGATCGCCCGCATTTTTTGCGAAAAAACTTGTGCCCCACGCAAGAAGGTTCGGACCCAGGATCGAGGTGACGGGCTCCGTAATCGCGGGATCGCGCACCAGATCGAAGAGCGACGGGAAGATCAAATGTGGCTTGCTGCGCAGAAGGTCGCCGACCTCCGGGTCGCCGCTGTTACGGAAGGAATCATACTCTGCCTTGAAATTAGCGGCGCGTTCGGCATCGATCGCGGGCACGGGAGAAATATAGCCGTCCCGATTGTATTGCGCGACTTGCTGGTCGGTGAGAGGGGCGGTCACGTGAGCCTCCGGTTTGGTTGGCATTGCCTTTGATGATACAGCAACGGCTTGAAGCTTCGTTTGATCCGATCTAACGGATCTTGACGACGACCTTACCGATCACTTTGCGCTGGAGCAGAATATCGAGCGCATCGGCGGTCTCCGCGAGGGGAAACGTGTGGCTAACGCGTGGCTTCAGTTTTCCCGCCTCGTACCATTTCCGGAGTTGCAGATAGCCTTCCGTGACGACGTTGGGATCGGTAATGCGATAGGCGCCCATGGCCATGCCGACGGCGGAAACGTTCTTGACCAGCAGATGATTGGACGGGATCTGCTGAATCTCGCCACCCGCGAAGCCGATGATCACCAGTCGTCCGTCGCTGTTGATACAGCGCAGCGACTGTTTGAAGATATCGCCGCCGACGGGGTCGTAAACAACGTCTGCCCCTCCGACCAATTCTTTGACACGGTCGCGGATACTCTCGGTACTCGTATTGATCACATGGTCCGCGCCATATTCGGTGGCGACGGCGAGTTTTTCGTCGGTACTCGCCGTTGCGACGACGGTTGCGCCCATCGCTTTGCCGATATCCACACAAGCCAAGCCAACACCCCCGGCAGCGCCATTTACCAGCAAGACCTCGCCGGCTTGCAGCGCGACCCGCTTGTGCAGAAGCGCGACGGCACCCGTTGAATAGGCGACGGGAAAACTTGCGCCGGTAACGTAATCCATACCGTCCGGCATTGGTTCGACACTGGCTTCGTCGGTCACGACCTCCTCGGCATAACCGCCGCTCGACAGGTTCGCCATAACACGGTCGCCTGCCTTGAAGCGCGTGACGCCGGAGCCGACATCCATGATCTCGCCGGCGACTTCCAGACCGGGCGAGAAAGGCAGTTCGGGCTTGTATTGATAGGTGCCGGCAATCACCAGCGTGTCCGCGAAATTGCAGCCGGTCGCATGCACGGCGATCCGGACCTGGCCCGTCCCGGCGATTGGGCTTGGGACATCGTCGTCCAGGCGAAGGACGTCAAGTTTGCCAAGTTCGTGGACGCGGATTGCGCGCATGAAAATCTCCCTGAAATTCTAAAAAGACAACAATGTGGAAGGCCGCACCATGCCGACAAGGGCACCGTTACAGTTATTGAGCGGAATGGTCACGAGCGTGTCGAGTTGCGCCGCCATATCTTCATCGATCGCGCCGATACGCCGAAGGACGGCGGTCAACATCAATTGCGAGCCGCGCGTGGCGCCATCGTCGCACTTTAACGCGATGCCGAGCCCGTATTCAGGCAATGCGGCGCAAAAAACGCCTTCGGCGCCGGTTTTGACGAAAACCGTGTCGCCGGCGACGTCCATCAATGTCGTGCAATAGCGGTCCGTCCCGGCAACCATGAACGGTTCGGCGGCAACAGCCTTGCGGATACGTTTGGCGGCACCGGCCCGCACCGGTGGTAGATCGTCTGGTGCTCCCAAGCGGGCGAAAGCCAGGGCCATGTTGGAAAGCGGAATGCCCCACGTCGGCACGGAGCAGCCATCCGTACCCCGTGGCGCGTCGGAAAGGCCGAGTCCGCAAAGCGCTTCCAAGGTGCCGAGGATGCGTTGCTGAACCGGATGGGTAGGCTTGGTGTAGCCGGATAGAGGCTCGCCCAGATGGTGCGCCGTCGCAAGCATGCCCGTATGTTTGCCGGAACAGTTGTTGTGGGCGTCGCCAGGTGTTTCGCCGGCGCGTATCATATCGTGCAATGTCTGTTGATGGTGGCGCGGCCAGTGCGGGCCGCATTTAAGGTCGCTTTCCGACAGGCCCATTCGGTCAAGCCAGGTCCGGACCGTTGCAATATGTCGGGGCTCGCCGCTATGGGAAGCACAGGCGATGGCAAGTTCTTTGTTGGACAGGCGAAATGCATCCGCGGCGCCGGACTCGACAAGCGGCAGGGCTTGGATCGCCTTGATGGCGGACCGGGGATAAACCCGAGATTCGATATCACCCCAATGCAACGCGACTTTACCAGCCGTGTCGACGACGGCGACGCGGCCCCGGTGGGTGCTTTCCACCATATCGCCGCGGGTCACTTCGATCAGAACCGGGTTTGCCGTGTCTTCCGGCATTTCAACGCCGGCCTTTGGAGCTTTGCTGTTTGTCATTGAAAATTAGTTCTAAAATTGGGCAATTGTGACGGCGAAGCAACTTGCCTCGTCAGGGCCGCGCATGCAAGGTTCCGCGCCATGCGAGGATTTTTTGGAATTGGCGTCGAACGGATTTCAAAACCGATGAATGTCGGTAATCTTTTTCGTTCGGCGCATGCTTTTGGCGCGGATTTCGTGTTCGCGATCGCGCCCGCCGTCGACGTGCAGGCGCTCTATAAATCGGATACGTCCGCAACCGCCAAGCATGTGCCGCTTTATACTTATCCGACCGTGGACGCGATGCTCCTGCCACACGCCTGTCAGCTTGTGGGCGTGGAGTTGCTCGATGAGGCTGTCGATTTGCCGAGCTTTACGCATCCCGAACAGGCGGCCTATGTGTTGGGGCCGGAGCGTGGCTCGCTATCGCCCGATCTCGTGGCGCGCTGCGATCACACGGTCAAGATTTCGACAAAGTTCTGCGTCAATGTCGGCATTGCCGGAGCAATATTGATGTATGATCGATTGATAACCCGGGGTCGGCACGCGCCGCGGCCACCGACGCCAGGGGGACCAATCGAGGAATTGCCGCCGCATGTTCATGGTGGTCATTTCTCCCGGCAGAATGATTGAGAATTACCACGTGAGGATCGTTTGTTGATGCAATGTTTGAGTTTCGCTCGGGGATTGGCCGTTATCATCCTGCTTGCCCTGTTCGCATTCCCGTTAACCGCCGAATCAGCCGAGAAGGCACTCGGGGCCTTCAAGGGTTGGGAAGCCTATTCGTTTGAAGAGAGCGGCAAGACGGTTTGTGTGGTCTGGGGTAAACCCGATAAATCGCAAGGCAAATATAAGAAACGCGGCGATATCCGCGTCTTCATCGCACACCGCATCTGGGCACGCCCGAAACGGGTGAACGAGATCAGTTTTGAAGCGGGTTATTCGTTTAAGAAGGACGGTGAAGCCACGGTTACAATCGACGGCAAAAAGTTTGGCCTGTTTACCGACGGTGATACAGCCTGGAACCGCTCGGCGCAGGACGATGCGGCGATGGCGCGCGCGATGCGGGTCGGCAAGAAGATGATTATCGAAGGGGTCTCGAGCCGCGGTACCAAGACGAAAGATACCTATTCGCTCTTCGGCTTCACGGCGGCCCATAATGCCATCAACAAGACCTGCAAAGTGAAGTAGAAGACTCGAAAACCCTCACGAGCTTCAAAAAGTTAGTGTGCTGATTCACGCGAAATTCAATCCTTTGAATTTCACGATCAGGACACTAGGCTTTGCCTCTCTCTCACGAGGTGGCGTTTGGAGGATTACGAATGGGTGCGGCGGACGTTGAGATCAAACCTGTTGCGGGTGCCATCGGCGCGGAAATCCATGGTGTGGATTTGAGCCAGACGCTGAGCAACAGCCAGTTTGATGCGGTTCATCAGGCTTTTCTTGATCACCAGGTAATATTCTTTCGCGATCAGGACATAACGCCCGAGCAGCATATCGCATTTGGCCGCCGGTTCGGTGAGTTGGATGTGCATCCCTTTGCGGATGGCATGGATGACCACCCGGAGATTATTCATGTCCTGAAGGAAGCTCGGGATCACAGCAAACGGACCTTCGGCGGGGGCTGGCATACCGATGTGACCTTCTACGAAAAGCCGGCGCTGGGTTCGATCCTCTATGCGCTGGATGTGCCTGAGGCCGGTGGCGATACTCAGTTCGCCAATATGTATCTGGCTTATGAGTCTCTTTCGGACGGTCTCAAGGAAATGCTGGATGGCATGACGGCAATTCACAGCGCGTCCAGGGCTTATGGAGAACGCGGTCGCGCATTACATCGTGATACGCAGAGCTATACATCGATGAAGGTGCGCACCGGACCCGAAGCGGAGATTGAAGTCGAACACCCCGTTATCCGAACGCACCCGGAAACCGGCCGTAGGGGTCTGTTTGTCAATCGTGGCTTTACGGTTCGCTTCAAAGGTTGGACGGAAGAAGAGAGCCAGCCGCTCCTGGAATATCTTTACAATCATGCCGTCCGGCCGGAATTTACCTGCCGCTTCCAGTGGGAAAAGGGTTCCATTGCCTTTTGGGATAATCGCTGCACGCACCATTTCGCGATCAACGACTATCACGGCAAGCGCCGTTCGATGCACCGGGTTACGGTTTGCGGCGACCGGCCCGTCTAGGCGCGTGACCGTACGGCCCGATTGGGAGATTGCGGGTTCTTTCTAAGAGCGGGTTCTTCCAGCGGAGAGACCCGGTTCCAGCGCCCTCTTGTGTGCCATGTAGTTATTACGGGGGCGCCTTGAGCAGGCCGGCACTTATGCTGTTATGTTTTCACCATTGAGTCCATATCCCGACGACAGGAGAACATCATGAAGTTCGGCCAATTCGAAATCATCCGCTGGCATCAGAATATGACACCCCAGCAGAGCATCGAGGCCGTCATGGCGAAAATCGAGCTGGGCGATACGCTCGGCATCGACGAAATCTGGATTGGCGAGCACCATTTCACCCGGCACGGGCTTGTCTCCGGCATCTTCTCGATGCTGGGCAACGTCGCGCAACGGACCAAGAACGCGCGCATCGGAACCGCCATCGTCGTCCTCCCCTGGCGCAGCCCGATCCAAGTGGCGGAGGAGGCGGCGACGATCGACATCTTGTCGGGCGGCCGGCTGACGCTCGGCGTCGGCGCCGGCTATCAGGCGCTCGAGTTCAATGGCATGAATGTCGACATCGCGGAGGCGCGGGCGCGCTTTCGCGAATATGTCGATGTCATCTACGGGTGCTGGAAGGACGAGCCGCTGACCTTCAAAGGCGAATTCATCGACGTCGAGGATTTGAACGTGCTGCCAAAGCCCGTGCAAAAGCCGATACCGATGCACATTGCCGTCAGCACCAGCCCGGAAAGCGTCGACTTCGCGGCTTCCAAGGCGATGCCGATCATGGTCGGCGGTCCAACCGCCGTCATGGGTCAGGTCCCGCGGGTGCTCGAGATGTGGCACGAGAGAATGGAGCATTACGGTCACCCCCACGAACACATCGATCTCGGCGCGGCGCAAGACGTCTATGTGGCGCCGACGATGGAGGAGGCCGAGAAAGACATCGCCGGGCTCGAGGATGTAATCAACGCCGAGTTCCACCGCATCGGCAATCCGAAGAATGCTTCAGGGGCCGTGCCGGACGGTTACAAACACTGGACGCATCGCGACAAGGATCGCGTGGTGGGCGGGGAGAAGGCACGAGAGATCGGCATTCTGCCACTGGTCGGTACGCCCGAGGTTGTGAGCGAGCGGATCGAGGTGCTCCGTGGCTTGGGTATCAACTCGATCCGCTGCAACTTCGGCAAGGCCGGCCTCGATCAGGGCAAGATGCGACGTTGTATGCACATGTTCTCGGAAGAGGTTATGCCGAACTTCGCTAAAGTATGAGGTCTCCCTAAAACTCAGCCTGGTGCAGGCCGACCGTTTTCGTCAAACTCACCGACACGATAGGTACCTTCCGGGTTACCATTTCGGTTGTACGAAAAGTACTCGACATCGGTGGAAGGCACGCCATAGCTTCTCGTGATGGGGCGTCCGTCCTCATCTTCTTCATTCTGCCACATGCGCAGCCAATTGAGCACTTCCGCACCACATTCCAGTAGTCCGGCTGAATTGACCTCATCAAGTTCGTCAGCCGACATCCAGCGATGCTGGCAAGTTAAATCATTTGCTGGGTTGAGCTCTGGGCCAGCGGTTAGCAGGCGATGGCCATATACCCGGCATCGCCACTGCCCGGTGCCGCCGTCCGGGGCCGTGCCGGGAAGGTCGGCCAACCAGCTGAGCCACGGCAGTTGCAATCCCAGTTGATCGCGAGCTTGCGTGACGACGGAACCCATGACATTGCAGACGTCCAGAATGCCCGCTGACGCGTCCTCCGCCGCGGCAAACTTCGGAAGCTGCCAGCCAACGGTGTCGTTTCCCAGGACAAGCACTTTTTCGTCGCTGTCTTCAATCAACAGTCGTGCCTCGTCGACGCCGCCTACCGGCCCGTCACGCAGCGCGGCGTACTGACCGTCGCCCCGATGGTACGGCACGAGGTGCTTGACCTCGTCCGGCAGAATGTCATGAACGGCGGACGGGTAAACGGTCGGCCCGCACGCGGGCGGCGATGACTTCGCATGGAACTTCATATAGAGACCGCATCGGTCGGAGTTGCCGTAATTGGGGCGCGCCTCATGCCAGAGGAATCCGTCCATCAAGACGACATCGCCCTTTTTCAGGGACGGGTCCACCAACGAAATTTCACCCGGAGCGGGAACTTGGGCGGCGTCTACCTGATGCACCCGTCCGTTCGACGGCAGCACGGTGGTTTTACGGTGCGAACCGGGCGATACGGCAAGGGGGCCGGCCGTCTCCGTGTAATCAACGAACGGGACGACCGCAAACATCCATTTGACGTACGAGCCGACACATCGCCAAGGCTTGTAATCGTAATGGGCGCCGCTTCCCTTGACGAACGGCTTATCGTCGACGCCCGCCCCCGGCGGACGCATGATCGACCAATATTGCGCCAATGTCGCGGGCTCGCCGAAGAGCTCCTGGATCGCCGCCACGATGGCAGGGTGCGCGAGGCTCAATTCCGCGATATCCGGATGTTCTTCCAATATCCGCGGGCCCATTGAATGGATGCCCGGCAGTGGATAGGCCGGTCCCTTCTGGTAGGTGTCGTAATCGCCGCTGTTAAAGGCAGCGCGGATCGGCCTGGCGAGACGGTCCACTTCCGCCTCCGTCAGGACGTTCCGGAGGACGTAATAGCCATTTTTTTCGAATTCAGTCTTCATAGCTTGGCCTACTTTGTCTGGTGCGCGCGGCACTTATCTACCGCCAACGATACAAGCTGTGGGTTGAATATCAAAGGCGCGTTGTGGACTTTACCTCACACATCCCAACGCCATTGTTCGGCGGAATACGTCCAGACCGGTAACGCGTATGGACGATGGAACTGGCGGTTTCGGGTCATAAGCGACGAAACGCTCGTCCTGCCGGCATGTCTGAAGCTGGTAGCATACCGGCCATTGATGGTGATGCAAAAACGGTCTTTTTCACGAAACGCTGTCCGTCGAGGCGGAACGCGGATATAGGGCCGACGGTCACGCCGGATATGAAACACTATGGTGTATAGTTTTTCATATCCCCTTAAACCGTACTCTAGACCCTTTCGAAAAATCCCACCCGCCTAACTAAATGGGCGAGCCTGTTCGGTGGGCTTGAAAGCACTTATCCTTCCGGAGTCCGCCGACATCACACCTACCAACGCTAGGTCATCAGAAATCGTCACTTGAAACGTCGCTCAACACCAACTCATCATGCGATATCGGATGTAATTGGCGCGCGCTTAAGGCCGTTGATCATCGATCGGACGAGGTTCTCTTTGTGACGGAGACTGGCGAAGCCTACGCCGGCGATATGAAGCCCCACCAAAATTAGCATCAGGTTCGCCAGGAATTCGTGTGTTTCCTCGACCCACTCGACCCCCCAGAAGGCATCGAGCGTATACATCCAGCCCGTCAGCGCTGTTCCCGCCAGTACCAAGGTCAAGCCGAGGATCATCAGGGCGCCTGCCGGGTTGTGCCCTACATAACGGGGCTCGCCGCCGCGCAGCGATGACCGGATATAGCCCAACGTTGCACGAGGCATACGAACGAATTGCGTGAAGCGTGCGTAACGCGGTCCAACCAGCCCCCAAAACAAACGAAAGCCGATTAGTGCGGCAGCCGCGTAGCCGGCCAATTCATGAAGACCGTCCCACGCCTCAGCCGTCAGCCACGCGACCGCGAAGCTGACGACCAGGCTCCAGTGGAACAGACGGACCAGCGGATCCCAAACTTTTACCATCCGGTCCATGGGACTAATCTTCGATTTTCGTCTTTACTGCATCGAAGGTCTTCGGATTGAAGTAGGCTTCGACGCGACGTCCTTTGTCGTCAATAGCGTAGACCTCGTAACAGCCATCATCGGTCTTGATGCGGTTGACATTCCAACCATCATTTTTCAGCTTCTGCTGAAGAGCATCGACAGGCTGCCACTCGGCCATGGGGACATTGCAGCGATCTTCGCTGCTGGCGAAGGACGTACCGGCGCTCATAATTGCCAGGGCAAATGCGCCGATGGGAATAATACGTTTCATTGTTGAGACTCCTTGTGCTCGGTTTCGATGAAGAGAACATGGAGGGGCAGCCTGACGGGAAGCTGAAGCGGATGAGGTTTTCGCTTCAGCTAGGCTTCAGGTTCGTACGAGAGGGTAATGTGATAGTTAAGCGGTGCGACTTTGGCGTGGTGCAATCATGCGGATACTCTTGATCGAGGATGATGAAACTCTTGGCAGTGCCGTGCAGGAGCACGTCGCGGCGGAAGGTCATGCCGTCGATCGAGTGGTGCGGTTGACCGATGCCGACGCCAGCGTCCGAACGGCACCCTATGATCTGATCCTGCTGGACCTGATGCTTCCCGACGGACGCGGGGTCGAGTTTCTGCAGCGCCGCAGAGCCGCGGGAGACACGACGCCGGTCATTATCCTGACCGCCCGCGATCAAATTTCGGACCGCATCGAAGGACTAAACGCCGGCGCGGACGACTATTTGGTCAAGCCGTTCGACCTCTCCGAGCTTACCGCACGAATCGCAGCGGTTTCCCGCCGCTACAGCGGCAATCCAAACCCACTGGTCGAAATCGGAGACCTTGAGATCGATCTGGCCTCCCGTGCCGTGTACCGATGCGGGCGCGCCGTTGATTTAACGGCGAGGGAATGGGCCATATTTGAAGCTCTCGTGCAGCGGCCTGGCGCAATCCTCTCCAAAAACAAACTCGAGGATCGGCTATATAGTATAGTCGCCGAGATCTAAAGCAACACACAAGAAGTGAA
>JAJFJB010000403.1 GCA_021774435.1 Alphaproteobacteria bacterium | reverse complement strand
CGCGCCTTCCCACACGTTCAAACCTGTCGCAGCCAGATTTTCAGCCGTGTATTTGGGTGGGAAAACACCACCCCCTTCCGCCGACAATTCCGCCAAGGACACCGAGGCAATCGGTTCGAAAAAGGTGCCGAATGCATCGCGCGCCGGGTCATCGGAGAAATAACTGTTTTCACCCCAATGCACGATGGGAATCCGGTTCGTCATCTCAGCAAGCAGCAATGCGCCCAGGACATGCTCCACATCGGACCAGAACCCATAGCCCCAGCACTTGATCAACAGATATCCACCCGTGCTCGGCATCGGTTCCGTCTGCCGCAGATCTGAAACAAGACTGCTCAAATCCCGCACCACGTCAGGAAACGCGTTGGGTGGGTTTAGGGTCAGCTTCGCCTGGGTGACCGCACACCACCGGCGACACGCGCCCAATTCGCCAATCCGCAGCGCAGTCTCGGCCAACAGCAGCGGTGCCCACGGGAAGTCCGGCAATGTCGCCATCGTATGGCGGCATAGCACATCGGCACGACCGTAATTACCCTTGGCGATGGCCTCTTGAATGACTCGAACGGCTTCCGGAACACTCATCGGTGTTGATCAGTCCTGCTCAAGTCCATCCGGTTCATAAACAACGATGCGGCTCCCCGGACTGCCGATCTTGATCGAAACATGGGTCAAATCCGATAAACGCTCGCGCACCTTCGCCTGCTTCTCAGGCTCGACAAAAAGCAGCAGGAAACCACCGCCACCGGCACCCAGTAGTTTTCCGCCAAGCGCGCCGGCATCCAGCGCTGCGTCATAAATTTCATCGATGGCGCTGGTGGAAACCTTGTCCGACATTTCTTTCTTCAAGCGCCAGGCTTCGTTCAGAAGCTCACCGATTTCACGGACATCGCCATTCCGGTTTTGCAAAATCTGCATGCCTTCATCGACCATCGCACCAAGCGCGCGCAACTGTGTTTTATGGTCCTTCAGGTGGGCGATCTTTTCGGCTTCGACAACGGAGGCTGTCCGTGCAAATCCGGTAAAGAAAAGCATCATATGATCGTTTAGCGCTTTACGTCTTTCCGGATCAATGATGACCGGTTGCACGTCGAACGAGCCATCATGCGAAAAATTAATCCGGTTGATTCCGCCGTAAGCGGCCCAGATTTGGTCCTGCGACCCCACGGCTTCCTGTATGACGTCTTGCTCAATGCGAATGGCTTCCTGTGCCAGCATTTTCGACGAGATCATTTCGCCCCGAAAGGCATGCAGGACGTTCAACAGCCCGACGGTGAATGAAGAACTGGAGCCCAGGCCCGACCGCGCTGGCAAGTCGCCGTCGTGGTGAATTTCCAAGCCGCGCTGGATGTCCATTTCGCCCATGACCGCCCGCACCGATGGGTGATCGATCTCCGATATTTTATTTACGAGTTCGATCTTGGAATAAACGACACGGTGCTTGTATTCGAAAAATGGCGGTAGCAGCCGCACGCCTAGATAGCAGTATTTGTTAATCGTGGTGCCCAACACCGAACCGCCATGGTTGAGATACCAGGCAGGATGATCAGTCCCTCCGCCAAAGAGCGACACGCGGAACGGCGTGCGGCAGATAATCATTGCTGGTCACTCCTGCTTGCTTTGGAACGGTAAGGTGCGAGAACCGCGGCAGCAGCGGCTAGACTCTTCGGCGTACCAATATCGTGAAATGCACCTTGTACGGGGAAGCAGCGAATGGTGCCCGGAGATGCCGTTGCGAAAACCTCTCTCTCCAAAGACGCGACACCAGATGAAATGACGGCATTCAGATAGTCGGACGTAAACAGATATACTCCCGCATTGATTAGACCCGCGCCGCTGGCCTTCGGGTCCTTTTCCGCGAAACGTTCAATATAACCATTGTCATCGATCAATACGCGGCCATAGCGGGACACGTCCGGCACCTCCACACACATAACGGACGCCGCCGCACCTGTTCTTTGGAAATCAGCCAAGAATGAAACGAGATCTCCATCGACAAAGGAATCTCCATTCATGACCATAACCGTCTCGCTGCTTAGCTTTGGTTGCGCATACCGCAATGCGCCCGCGGTACCGGCTGGGGCCGGTTCCACAACAGCGTCCATTAACAACTCTGGGATCGGGTTATTGACGACCCAGGCTTCAACTTGCCCCGCGAGATGGCCAAGACAGAAAACAGTATGACGCACGCCAACTCTCTTCAGCCAATCGAGTAAGAAGCCGATATAGGGCGCCCCATCGACAGGGGCGAGAATTTTTGGCGCGCCCTTTAAAACGCCCGCCAACCGCGTGCCTAGACCGCCGGCGAGAATGACGACATCGATCGAGCCAAGCGCAGAGTTTGCACAAGGCGTCTTAGACATTGCTGTACCGGCTGTCATTCAGCATCACGTAACCTTTGATCAATTCGCGAATGCCGTCATCCAACGAATAAGCAGGCTTATATCCCGTCGCCTCCACCTTCTCATTTGAAACAATGTAATCGCGCTTGTCCGGGTCCTCCCCGATCTCCGCTTCCATGGCGACGAACTTCGGCAGATGCTGACGGATCACCGCACAAAGCTCCGCTTTGGAAAGATTGGCATCGGACAAACCGACATTATACGGCTCGCCTTTCATCGCGCCGAAGTTCGAAATGCCATGCAGGAAAACGCGAGCCACATCGCGGACGTGAATGTAGTTGCGTTTAAAATGGGCTTCGAAGAGAACGATGGTACGGTCGTTAACTGCGCGATAAACAAAGTCATTGACCAGCAGATCAAGGCGCATGCGCGGCGACATGCCAAACACCGTCGCCAAACGAAAGCTGATCGCGTTGTCGCGGCTCAGTGCCGCCTCCTCCGCTTCGACCTTTGTGCGGCCGTACAGAGATATCGGGCGCAGCGGCGTCTCCTCCGTGCAGAACTTGCCTTTTTCGCCGACGCCATAGCCGCTATTGGTAATCGGCGTCAGCATCCATTGATCGGATGACATCTTAGCGGCCAGCATGCGCACCGCATCCCGATTGATACTTTCCGCGCCGATCGCATCGCGCGCGCACAGCGGGGCGCCGACCAATGCCGCAAGAGGGATGACAATATCGGCCTTGGCAAGTAGCGGCGCGACAATATCCGTATCCCGCGTATCACCTCGCACGATGTTCAGATTCGGATCCGCGCAAACATGATTCAGCGAAGACTGCTGAAACATGAAGCTATCGAGGACCGTGACCTTGTGTCCTGCGGCGAGCAGCATGGGTACGAGCGTCGAACCCAGATAGCCGGCACCGCCAGTGACTAGTATAGACGGTTTGTCACTCATTAACGTTCTCCTGCACAAACCTTGTCGAGAACCTCATACACGCGTTCGATTTGCGGTGTCAGATCGAACGGATGATTCCCAACAAAAAATCCAAAATCATGCGCGGTATTGGCATTCTGAACGCCGCCAATAATCTCAAAATCGAAATGCTGGATCGCATCATGTTTTGGAAAACTGCCACCTGTAATGATCCGGTAGCCGATATCGGCATTTTCCAGTGCACCGAAAACACGGGCACGATCCGGTTTATGTGTCGGGTTGAGAATGATCGGAAAGCAAAAGCTGGAGCTTTTGCCGTTTTCGCGTTGGATGATGAAACGGTCATCACCGGACAAAAGCTCTTGAAACAATGCCAGGTTCTTTCGCCGCATCGCCGTCATCGCCGGCAGCTTCTTGAGTTGCTCAAGCCCAATCGCGCCGGACATCTCAACCGGACGCAAATTATAGCCGGGTAAAATAAACCGATAGGCCTCGTAAAAATCTTCGTCGCGCGGTTCGTAAACGGCACTCCCTTTTGGCACATCACGCGTCCAGCCATGGGCCCGTAAGCTCCGCATCAAATGACAGAGTTCTTCGTCGTCCGTCACCACCATGCCGCCTTCCATCGTCGCGATATGGTGCGAAAAGAAAAAACTATGCGTTCCCATATCGCCAAACGTGCCGGTCTTGCGGCCATTGAGTTCGGCATCGAGGGATTCGCAGTTGTCTTCGAAAAAATAGAGACCGTGCGCATCGGCGAAATCGCGCAATTGATCCAGCGCAGCCGGATTTCCAAGGATACTGACACCGACAATCATTTTCGTACTTGGCGTCAGGGCCGCCTCTAGTTTCGAGCAATCGATATTTAAGGAATCAATTTCGATATCGACGAATTTCAGCTTGAGACCGTATTGTTGGAGCGGATGATAGGTCGTGCTCCACGACAAGGCAGGCACGATGGCTTCATCACCAGCCTTAAGCGGGTTGTCTTTCCTGAAGAACAAACTCGCTACGGCGACGAGGTTTGCGGAAGAGCCGGAATTCACCATAACGCCGAATTTACAACCCAGATACGACGCGAACTTCTCTTCAAATTCCGCGACCTTTGGCCCCATGGTAAAGCGGTCGGATTCGACGACAGCTGCAATTGCGGCGCGCTCCTCCTCGCCCCAGTTGGAAACCGCAAGCTCGTAAAACATTTCTAGAAGGGTCCGCGAAATTGCGCTTGATAGGCAAGCTTCGCGCGCGACGGGTCTGGGTGCCACTCGGTGGCATGCGGGCGCACCATCCCATGCACCTTCTCCGCGATCGTAACCGGGTTCGGATAGAACCCGTCTTCCAACACCGGCGTCGTTGGGCAGGTCGTCGGCGCGTACCCCATGCGGCGCGCGATAATCGGCGTATCCGTAAGTTCCATGACGCCGGCAATAATCTCTGCACTGGCGCCGCAATTCGTCCAGGCATTATCGACCACAAGCAAACGCCCCGTCCGTTTCGCCGATACTGTAATCGTCTCGATGTCCAGCGGCACCAGGGAGACCGGGTCGATCACTTCTGCGGAGATACCTTCCTCGGCAAGCAATTCCTGCGCGCGCAAGCATTCGACCAGCATGTTCGAGACGCCGACAATCGTGATATCACCGCCTTCCCGCACTGTTCGGGCCTGACCAAAAGGCACGGTGTAGGAGTCTTCCGGCACATACGCATCGGTGAAATAGAGCAGACGATGCTCGACAAAGATAACCGGATTATTGTCGCGGATCGCTGTCGTGAGGCACCCTTTAGCATCGTAGGCGTTCGATGGCGCGACGACTTTCAGCCCCGGGATATGCATGAGAAGCGAGTGCAGGCCCTGGCTGTGCTGCGCCCCCTGCCCCCATGACTTGCCAATCATGGCACGCACAACCATCGGCACCGCGACCTGGCCGTCATACATGTAATGACTCTTCGAGGCCATGTTGACCAATTGGTTCATGCACAGCATCAAAAAATCCATACGGATATGGACATGGACGGGCCGCATACCGGCCATCGCAGCTCCGATTGCCATGCCCGTCATGGCATCTTCGGACAGTGGTGTCGTGAATACACGGTCCGATCCGAACTCATCAACAAGGCCAAGCGTCGATCCCTGTATACCCTTGTGGTCGTCGACATCGAGGCCGAAGACGAACACGTCCTTGTCGCGGCGCATTTCCTGGCTCATCCCCTCGAGAAGGGCATCGACGTAGGTGACCACCCGGCCGGTTTCAGTCGGCGAAGACATGCGTATGCAATTCCTCTATTGGCGGGAACGGGCTGCGTTCCGCAAAATCGACCGCCTCGGCTATTTGTTGTTCTATTTCGTCGTCGATCTGCGCGCGACGATCATCCTCGATCATCAAACCGAGGCGAACCACCTCATCCTTGTCACGCCATGCATCGTATTCGGCGCGTTCGCGATAGCCGGCATCGTAATCATCACCGGGCCCGACATGTTCGCGCCATCTATACGTCATGCATTCCATAAAGGACGGGCCGCAACCGCCACGGATTTGAGCAACCACGTCTTGCGTATGCGCGTGAATGCTCTCGACATTCGAGTCGATGAATTTCGTTGCCGCGATACCGTAGGTTTCGACCCGCTCGCAAAGCCGGTCGGTCGCCCACCGTTTTTCCAGGGGCTGATGAATGGCGAACTGGTTATTCTCGCATACAAACAGTACGGGAAGCTTCTTCAGAGCCGCAAAATTCAAACTTTCGGCAAACACGCCCTCTTCCGTCGCACCGTCTCCGAAATAAGCGACTACCACGCGATCTTCACCGCGTTGCTGAATGGCGTAGGCATAGCCAAGAGCGATCGGCACCGTGGTGCCCACCACCGCGGAAGAGCCCATAACATTGCAGCTCATATCGATCAGATGCATCGAACCGGCCTTGCCGCCGGCCACGCCCGTTGCTTTCCCATATAACTCGGCAAACATACCGCGCAGGTCCCCGCCTTTGGCGATATAGGCCGCATGGCTGCGGTAGGTGCCGGAAACAACGTCATCGGGGCGCAAGACATCGCAGACGCCTACGGCGACGGCTTCCTGGCCGATCGATAAATGAACCGGGCTCTTGATCTTGTCGCTCGGATAGATTTCCGCAACGACTTCCTCAACCCGCCGGATAAGCCGGAGAGATCGATAGAGCCGCGCTGCCACGTCTGGTTCCAAAGGCGGCGTCATTCAGTGCCGAGCCCCACTCTGTTTAGGTTTCCGCACAATTAAGGGATCCTTCACACTGTATCTTGCACCTTCCGGCGAATCGTAGCGTAGATATGGTAAATTTAAGGTAAATATCCGCAAGGCGAAGTAAAGCGGAACTTGAGAGGAAGGCACCGTGCGCACTGCTGGAAGAAGCGAATTGGGCGACCTTCTCAGGGAGACAAGCGACCGATACCGGCCGTCGCTATTGCGTGCCCACCGCGGCCTGACGCGCCGCCCCTTGGCATTAGCGGGTAAACGGCGCAGGCCGAGAATACACCGGCTCCTTTCGGCTGCCCATGCATCCGGGATTTTCACTGCATCATGGCCATATTCGACGGGCAGAAAATGCAACGTCTAATCAAAAAAACTTCCGCGGAGAGCGCCAGAAAGCGCGAATACATACGATGATTCGCGCCTTCTTATTCGCCGCCTTTTCAATTCGTCATCGTCGCATTGTCTGTTTGGTCCGCGGCCATGCCAGTTCTTCAGCTTGTCATGTGGAGCGTTAAGTGACCGAAGAGACACCGGAAAAGGCAAAGATAAACGAAACCATAAAGGCCGCGCTTCAATCGATGGAAAGCCTCGCCTTCGCGGGTCGAATATCAGAAGTGAAGGGATTTTTGACTGAGCTTTGGCCATTCATCACCGAAGGGCTTGACCCGGTGCCAGCGCCTCAGGACGTGAACGTATTTTCCGGAATTGCGCTGGGATATCTGAAGATCGGCAATCGAACGGAAGCGGTTAACTTTGCCGACAACGCGCTTATCGTTTCGCCCTCCGACATGCTGGCGCACGCCATTGCGCCCCTGACCGATCGCATTTTAATCGTCCGGCATTTCTTGCATCACCACCAGCCTCAAAAGGCGGTCGATTTACTCAACGCGATTCAAAATTTCACACCGGCGGCACGTGACGAGGTGAATTTCTATTTATTTCTGCTGCGGCACTACGAATCGGAAAAAGAAAGAGTCCGTTCCCTTGCTCCCCTTGAAGGCCGCGCCACGCTATTCAATCTCGCCATCTGGGGCGAGGCCTATATCGAAAAATTTTTGCGCTACTCGCTACCGAGCCTGCTGGCGCCCGGTAACATACCAGCGCTGGCAGCCACCGATCCTGTAATCTTCGACATCCATACGACCGAAGCGGATCAGGTACGGTTGGCGGCCCTGCCGGGTATTCGCAAACTGGCTGAGTTCGCGCGCATCGACTACACGATTTTTCCGGCGGAATTATTCGATTTCAAGGGAACCTACAGCACGGGTGCGCCTGATCGGCTTTATGTTTCCGGCGCGCAGACCCTGTCGGCCATGAAAGCGAAAGCCCTGGGCGCCGACCTGACGTTTGTCGTCACCGAAGGCCTTTATAGCGACCGTCATTTTGTCGTTGCCAAAGACTATCTACGCGATGGCTATAAGTCTGTTCTGATCAGTCCTGTGCGCGCGAACGATAGCGGCCTCGCGGATTACTTGAAAAGTTACGGCACGGTAACGAATGAGAGTATTTCGCTCGACTCAAAACATCTTCTCGAATACGCCGCAAACAACCTAATTCCGCAAATACACGACTTGTTTTTTCGTCGCGATAGCAAGCCGATCTTCCAGGATGTCATCGCACTTTATTTCAAAACGGATTCAGGCTTTGCCGCGCATACCTATCAGATAAGCCCTGCCTTAATCAGTCATGAGATAATCCCGACCGGTTTGAAGTTTGACTATCACACCTCCGACACGCGCTTGCTTGCGGAACTCGCGCGCGAAAGCGACCCTAATAAAATTTATAAGGTTATCGAGAACCCAACGAATGAACTTTTTGTTGTCGATCTCGTTTCAGAATCCAATGTCCGGGGCCGCGAATTCGGTGAATTCCCCGTTACCGTCGAACAGTGCGTACGGTCGGCATTAAAGTGGTGTAATCGGGAAAGCGATTTTGATTTTTTTGAATGGGCATTTCAGCAGCGCTTCGAATTCCCCTGCGACCCGGCGAAACTGCCGAACAATGACTGGACGGAAGAACATACCGTAGAGGTGTTTTTGGAATTGTTCCAATCGAGAAGAGAAAGCTACACACGTACAATAAACTACTATCGCGGCAAGTTTCCCGCACAGACATGAGCATGCCCGATCATGAAAAGTTAACCATCGTCTCTAATTGTAAGGTGGCGACACGGAATTTCAGGATAAGTCCGAAGGATACGAATCTGTGTATCATGCCCAAACGAACTCAAGCATTTGGAATTCTATCCAATGACTGATCTGTCGGATCCTCATTCGGGCTCGCAATTCGTCGATCATTTGACGCAGAAATACCGGGCAATAAAGCAAAGCTACCCGAGCGACATCCCAGGCCGTGGGTCCGATTTCTCGCGCATCGGCAATGCCTATAATCCGTTGAAGGACATCAATAGAAAAGCCACGATTTTCAATATAATACTGGGCCGCAACCACTTTCCCAGTATGCCGTTACAGGTCCAACTCGACAATATCGGTTTCTGTAATCTGCGCTGCCCCATGTGTCCCACCCATGGAACGGACGCGGATCACAAGGTTTTTCAAAGCAAGAACTTTACCATGACCCGAACGATGGTGGATGGTATCGCCCAGGAGTCCTTTCCATACGCCTTGCAATGTTCCACTTCCGGAATTGGTGAAGGGCTGCTGCATCGCGATATCGACGCCATCATCGCGCACGCGGGACGCTACGGGACACAGCTGTTCGTCAACAGCAACGGAACGACTCTTGGCACGAAGAACGTGCCCAAACTTTTCGGCATCACGCATTTACGGCTGTCCATAGACGGTGCCTTGCCGGAGACCTTCGAAGCCATACGCAAGGGGGCCCGCTATACCAAGGTGCTGCACGCCGCGCGCGTCCTCAAAATTGCAAATGATATACTGCCGCCCGAGCTGCGCATGCCCGTCGGCATCAACTACTCCCTCTGCGCCAGTACGGTTCGAGAGTTGGCCATCATGGTCGACTTCGCGAAGTTCGTCGGGGCCTCCCTTCTCGAGTGCAACAAGATGGAATTCGTTATTGGCCAAAATAATCCCAAAGAAAATTACCTGGATGAGGATTACGAAAAATACCCGGCCTACTTTGCCTATTACCGGGAACAGGCTGCGTCTCGCGCGCAAGCACATGGTGTTCGGCTCAACTGTCCTAACGCGATACCGGATATCGCGCCTGACAGGGATGCGGGTCCAACGGGCGGCGGATTATTCGTTTCCGCGCAGTCATGCAATGCCGACGATGAAGCACCGGATTTCGCCGCGATGGTGGATGCGCAACAGGTTGCGGCCGACGCTTCCGAACTGGTGGAGAAGGTTCTGCACGCGGCAATCGAGCGCCACTTAGAGCACGACGAGTCCCAATACCAACGCGCAAAAGATAAAGCGAACGATCTCGCCGCAGACATTTCCGAGAAATTCGAACAGCAATTTGGTGCGCTCTCAGATCTGGACAAGGACTGGATCAAGAAGGCACCCGGTTCGGACACGGTCGTGCAGGACTGCGTGTTTTTGAACCGCGCGCTCTATTTCATGGCCAATGGCGATACGCGCCCGTGCTGTGTAAATAGCATGAGTGAATTGGCGGGAGACATTCGCACACAAAGCGTCAAGGAAATCTATCAAGGCAACAAGTTGGGTAAGTTTACCGCTGACTTTCGTCAGGGCGTTATGTGCGAAGACTGCCGGCATTGCGAAGTCAAAGGCGAGCGCCCCATAAGCGACTTGGTGAGAGCGCTTGTTTAAAACAGAACTAACGCCTTCCATTTACGCCAGTTATGACCGAAACACTGCATATTGAACCGGAGCCCGGATTATGGTGCCAACGTGTCTCACCACCTGCAGAAACGCCGCGCGCCGCTTTATTCCTTGATCGGGACGGAGTCCTGCTGGAGGAAATCAACTACCTCCACAAAGTGGAAGATATGCGGATCATTGAAGGGTCGGCTGAATCCATCAGGCTCGCAAACGAACTGGGAATAGCGGTGGTTATCGTCACCAACCAATCGGGCGTCGGGCGCGGTTACTACGGATGGCCAGAATTCGGCGCAGTGCAAACCGCGTTGCTTGATGTTCTCGACCGCAAGAAAGCGTATGTCGATATGGTCCTCGCTTGCGCGTATCACGCGGATGCACAAGAACCCTACGCCGTGCCCGATCACCCTTGGCGAAAGCCGCGCCCGGGCATGATCCACGCTGCGGAGAAAGCGCTATCCCTCAATTTGTCGCAGTCCTGGATCGTCGGCGACTCCGCCAGCGACCTGGAAGCGGCGCGCACTGCGGGCTTGGCCGGCGGGTTGCACGTCGCGACCGGCCACGGAACCCGTGACCGCGACAAGGCCCTCGCGCTGGCGACCGATACATTCGACGTACGAGCCGGCGACTCGGTCGCCGACGCCGTCCCCATTCTTAAGTCGTATAACGGGTAAAGGCCGTCGTCGTGGCGCGCGCGGTCCAATCCGTTAGGACATTTACGACCGCCGGCTTGCCTTCGGCATTCGCCGCAGCCGCCCGCTCCAAAGCCGCCCGAATATCATCGGGCTTCTCAACATACTCCGCATGCGCACCGAGAGCTTCCGACATCAAATCGTAGCGCTTATAGCCCAAATCCCGGCCCGGCTTGTCGCCTTCCGGATCCGCCGTCCAGCCACCATTCAGGCTGATGACGACGGTGATCGGCACGTTGTGGCGAACCGCAGTATCGATTTCCATCGCGTTCAACCCGAACGACCCGTCGCCATGCAGCACAACGACCTGCTTGTCCGGTGCCGCAATTTTCGCCCCGACACCGAGCGGCAACCCAACGCCCATCGTCCCGAAGCAGCCCGAGTTCATCCGGTGCCGCGGCGTAAAGGTTGGGATTGATTGCCGGCCGAAATTCAAGATTTCCTGCCCATCGACGACCAGAACGGCATCCCGGTCGAGGAATTCGCGAATCTCCTTGCAGAGCCGCAGCGGATGAATCGGCGTCGCGTCATTGGCAAAGACCTTTTCCTGCTCGGCCACCTTGCTCGCATTCGTACCGCCGAGCCTGTCGCGCCAGGACTGAAAGGAAGCGGCTGTGATCTTGCCATCACACGCAGCCGTCAGCTGTTTAAGCACCACCCTGATATCGCCAACGACGCCAAGGTCGACACGGGGACTGGTATCGATTTCAGTCGGATCGATATCGACACGAACAATTTTCGCATCGGCATTGAAGCGCGGTGGCGCCGCATGGCCGATTACATAGTTCATGCGGGTCGCGAGCACCAAGATCAAATCGGCCTCGCGAAAGGCCGAGGACCGGGCCGTCAGATAGCAATATTCATGATCTTCCGGGATCACGCCCCGGCTTTGCGGCGTCGTGTAGAACGGAATTCCCGCTCGTTCCACAAAGTCCTGCAATTCGCCTTCCGCTTCTGCCCATTGGACGCCGCTGCCGGAAATGATCACTGGACGTTCGGCCTTTTCCAGCATCGCGACGATCGATGCCAGGTCCGCGTCATTCGCCTGTGGCCGGGCCCGCTTTTCCGGACTCCAGGGCTCCGGCCAATGAATCGATTCTTCTTCGACGTCCCGGTACAGCACATCGCCCGGGAAATCGAGATAAACCGGTCCGGGCTTGCCGGACATCGCCTGCTGAAACGCCTTGTTGATCATCTCCGGTATTCGTACCGGATCGTATACCCGGTCGGCCCATTTCGTGCACGGTTCCATCATCGCGAGTTGATCGATTTCCTGGAACACACCGTGCCCTTTTGACCCGTAAGGCGAAGAGCCGCCCAACGCGATGATCGGTGTGCACTCAGCCCAGGCATGCGCGACACCGGTAATCAGATTCGTTACCCCGGGACCGGACGCCGCCATGCAAATACCCGGCCGATTCTGTATCCGCGCATAGGCGTGCGCCATCATTGCCGCCGCCTGTTCGTGCCGGACATCGATTGCCCGAAGGCCTTGGTCGATACATTCCGACTCCACAAGCAGCATCGGCCCTCCCATGATGAAGAAAAAATCGTCGACACCCTGTTTCTTGAGCGCGCGGGCAATGATCTGCGATCCGTTCAAAGCCATTGGAAAAACTCCCTTCTTATATTTGGGGCCATATCGGCACGAGCCAGTCTCGTGTTACTTTAACGGACTAAATCCAAGTGGGACAAATCGACCGCTTGAACCGAAGCCTGGGAGAAATTCTAAATGTGCGATGCCCCCCACGAAATCGGCCAGGGTTGGCGCGGTTGGATCGACCTTCCCGAACCGACTTTACTCGACCCAACAGGGCCCTGGATCGATCTGTCACACCCCTTGAGCAGCGACATGCCGCGCATCTCATTTTTTCCCGTCCCGCGTTTCGAACAAATTATGGAAATGCCGGAGCACCCCTTAAACGTCACCGAAATCCAGATGGTGGTTCATCTCGGGACACATGTCGATTCACCGCGGCACTTCTTTCGCGATGGACCTGCCTTCGAGGATATTCCAATCGAGCGGCTGCATGGCGCGGGGGTCGTCTGGCGCCTCGACAAGGCGGCGAACAGCCTCATTGAGCCTGAAGATTTGGAAGCCTGCACCCCCAAGCTCCAGCCTGGCGACATCTTAATGCTGAGCGTCGGCTGGAGCGAACTGGCCGGCAGCGCAAAATACGATGACGAACATCCTTCCCTCAGCGTCGCCGCCGCGGAATGGATCGTCGCCCAAAAAGTAAAGCTCCTGGCGATCGACTTTCCGACTCCCGATCTCCCGGTCGCACAGCGCCCCGAGGGATTCAATTGGCCAGTTCATCATGCCTTGCTTGGGGATGGGGTTCTGGTGTCGGAACATCTGCGGAATGTTGAGCCTCTCGTCGGCACGCGCGCGGAGTTCGTCTTCTGCGCCCTCAACATTACCAAGGCCGATGGCGCCCCGGCCCGGGTCCTCGCGCGACCGGTCGCTGGATGACTCAAAAAATACGCGTTCTAATCGTCGGCGAACGCTGGTGCGATGCCGCGCCTGGCGGCTCTCTTTCAAACCTCAACCACAACATCATCGGCTCGCTTGAAACGACAGGCATGGCCGAGATTACGACGGTCTTTTTGGATGAAGTCGTGGCGGGCGGCGGCATCGTCGATCAAGAACTGTTATCGGCCGTCTCAATTTCCAAACCCGACCTGATCTATTTTACGCCGCTGCCGGGCCACCCGATCAACCCATCGGTGGCGACCCTCGAACTGATTAGAATGAAGTTCGAAATCCCCATCGCCGCCATGTATTGGGACGCGGCCTTGCCCGGCCAAGTCAAATTTGCCGATCAATTTAACGATGTTGTCGATTTCAACATCGCTATCGATTGCTACACCGTCTATCCGCAGGTGAGTGCTCGGCCCGACTTGTTTTTGCCGTTGTGGACACCACAAGACCCGCGCATTTTCTATTCAGATGAAACGGTTCGACGCGACATCGAGGTTTCCTTTATTGGCAGCGCGGAACGTTATCTCGACCGTAAAGCGGCCCTCACGCGACTTGTGCAAGCGGGTATTCCGATCAAGAAGAGCGGTGGTCAACGGGAACAACCTCTCTCGATTGTCGACTATGCGGGTCTGCTGCGACGGTCTCGCGTGACGTTGAATTTTTCCAAGGTCTTTGCACCGGAGGTGCCGACGCATCAATTCAAAGGCCGGGTCTTGGAGTCGATGCTGTGCGGTGCCCTCCTTCTGGAACCGAATAACTTGCAAACCAAGCAATGGTTCACGCCGGGATCGGAATACGACACCTTCGGTTCCTTCGACGAGTTGATTGAAAAAGTCACCTATTATCTCTCCCATGAAGAAGAACGTATCGCTATAACCAAGCGCGCGCTGCACAAGGCAACGACAATGCTATCCGCGCAAGCCTTCTGGACCGCGGTGTTCACACGTGCGAATTTGCAGCCCGGCACAGCCAGTCCGGCAAACGAGAGTAAAGTATGAGCGGTCCTGAACAATCGGAAGAGGAAGCCCTAGCCAATATTGCGACGGTCGTCCAAGGTATCGAACAGTTTATCGCCGCCGGACAAAATGCCGAGGCTTCCGAGCTTCTCGAACAACTGATCCCCGTAATTGCACACGGGATCACATTCGTCGAAGAAGCGGATGATTTGGGCCTGTACTCAGGTCTGGCCTTGGCTTGCGCGCGGCTCCAACGTCTGCAGGACGCGGAGAATTATGCCCGCAGAGCGATCATAGAGAACCCCCTTGATCTGCTGGCGCACGCGCTGCTGGCACCGGAAATCCGTATCACCATCGCCCGGCAGTTGATCCACCACCAACGCCCCGATATTGCCCGCGACCTGCTCAAGACACTCGGCATGACGGGACAATCCGATGACGGCGGTTTCTACCTTGAGGCCCTGGACTTCTTCGATACGCAAAAAGCCCTCGCCCGCCAACTCGCACCTTCAACAGCCACCAGCGAAACCCGCCCGACACTCATCAATCTCGCCGTATGGGGCGAGCCGAACGTACGCAAATGTTTATCCTATGCCGTCCCAAGCCTGCTTGCGCCGGGCAATATTCCAGCACTCGCGCAAAACAGCAGCGTGATATTGGATGTCTACACTGCGGAGGAAGATCGCGATCGGCTTCTCGGCGACCCGCTCTTCGACACGATCCGAAAATTCGCCGAAGTTCGTACCACGATAATTCCCGAGACATTGTTGGGTCACATGGAAAGCGAAGCGACACCCGACCCGGCCCTTTGGTGCATTGCCGGCGCGCAATACAGTTCAGCGGTTGCGGCACGTCATCTCGACGCCGACCTGGTCTTCGCCGAACCCAACGCCGTCTATAGTGAGAGCTATCTTTCCGGGGCCAAGCAATTCATCGAGGACGGCATCGGCGGGGTCGTGACAACCGCCTTACTTTCCACCGAAGACGCCATGACCGAAGGCCTGGCGGCGCACCGCGATACGGGATCCCGCGAGATCGAAATCGACAGCGCCGGACTGCTGTTCTACGCGACGGAACGGATCAGTGAACAGGTCCGGGATTCCTTCATCCAGTCCGACGCCACCGCCGTCGACCATGCGCCGGTCGCGATATCCTTTGCCACGGAAGACGGTTTCAGCACGCATTGCTTTAAGCTCATCCCGGCAATGATGTCTTGTGACCTGCTGCCGGACGATATCGTCTTTGATTTCCTGGCCGCGGATATCCGTTTCCTCGCCGAACTGGCCGACGGCCGCGATGCGGAAGCTTTACTCAAGGTTATAGAGGAACCGATCGGCGATATCGCCGTGGTGCGGTTAGACGATGAAGGGGAAAGCGGCGACGAACAGATGCTGACGCCGGAGAGCACGGCAAAAGCTGGACTGGATCTATGCCATAAGGAATCGGACTTGCCGTATTTTCTATGGGCGTTCCGCCAGCACTTCACCGTCGAATGCGAGGATCAAGCCGGCACGCTGCCTGATAGCGACCTCGCAGAAGCGGATACCATCGAAACGGTTATCGATCACATCGAGGAAGGCCTCACCGAAACCGTTCACCGCATTCGGTTTTACAGCGGCGCTTACCGTTAGCTTTCAGCGAGGATCATCGCAGACGCTTTTTCGGCGATCATCATCGTCGGTGAGTTGGTATTGCCGGACGTTATGTTCGGCATGACGGATGCGTCGACGACGCGGAGCCCTTCGACACCCCGCACGCGAAGAGTTTCATCGGTGACCGCCATCGGATCGCTGTCGGCGCCCATTTTCGCTGTACCCACCGGATGGAAAATCGTCGTCCCGATATCACCCGCGGCTTTCGCGAGGTCATCGTCGCTTTCAATTTGCGCGCCGGGCAAATATTCTTCCGGCGCAAATTTCTGTAATGCTGGTGTCGCGACGATACGCCGGGATAGCCTGATGGCATCAACCGCTACGCGCCGGTCTTCGGGCGCCGAAAGATAGTTCGGCGCAATGACGGGCGCCTCTTCCGGATCGGTCGACCGGGCATGAATCGAACCGCGGCTGGACGGCCGCAGATTGCAAACGCTCACCGTAAAGGCATCGAAGGTATGCAGCGGGTCGCCAAACTTATCCAGCGACAGGGGCTGGATATGATACTGCAAATTCGGCGTTTCGAATTCTGAAGAAGATTGCGTGAAGGCACCGAGTTGCGACGGCGCCATTGTAAGTGCGCCGCGCCGGAACAATACGTAATTCAGCCCCATCCCGACCCGCTTTGCGATCGACTGATACTCCGTGTTCATCGTCTTCACACCGGAGACTTTAAAGATCAGGCGCATCTGAAGATGGTCCTGCAAATTTTCTCCCACGCCCGGCAAGTGATGTACCGGTTCCACACCCATCGCCTTTAGGCGCTCCCCGTCCCCAACGCCGGAGCGCTCCAGAATGGCGGGTGTCGCCACCGCCCCGGTGCTCATGATGACTGACCGGGTCGCCTTAATCTGGCGCTGCCGCCCATTATGACGGATTACAGCGCCGGTCGCGCGTTTGCCTTCGAAGACCAAGCGGTCGACCAGCCCTTCTGTGAACAGCGTGAGGTTGGCTCTGCCGAGAACGGGTTTCAGAAACCCGCGAGCTGCGCTCCAACGCCGCCCATTTTGTTGATTAACCTGGAAATATCCGCAGCCTTCATTGTTGCCGCTATTGAAGTCGCTGGTGCGCGGAATTCCCGCGTCCTCGCTTGCATCGATAAAGGCGTCCAAAATTTCCCAACTGGTGCGCGGTTCATTGACCTTCCATTCCCCGCCGGCGCCGTGCAGTTCGCTGGCACCCAGAAAATGATCTTCCTGTTTCTTGAATGCTGGAAGAACGTCGTCCCAGCCCCAGCCCGGCAGCCCCATCTGCCGCCAGCCGTCATAATCTGCCGCCTGACCGCGCATATAGACCATCGCGTTGATGGCCGAACAGCCACCGATCACCTTGCCACGGGGATAGGCCAGGCTGCGGCCGTTGAGTCCTGCTTCGTCTTCGGTCCGGAACATCCAGTCCGCGCGAGGATTTCCGATAGCGAAAAGATAGCCGACGGGGATATGGAACCAGATCCAGGAATCCTTCCCGCCACCCTCGACGACGGCAACACTATAGCGGCCATTCTCGCTCAAACGATTTGCCAGAACGCAACCCGCCGATCCGGCACCCAGAATTACATAATCATACGTTTCGCTGCTCAAAACATTCTCTCCCGGCAACATCCTGCGGAGAGAATATCAAACCCAGGGCATAGCGTCTTTCATGGAAATGAACAGCGAACCATCACGGTGGCTGGTCGGCATATCGTCGAGCTGTTCAACGCGATGCCAACCGACCTTTTGAGCAAACAGATTGACGGTCGAATTCTCAAAATGTGCAAAGATCTGCGCTGCATTATCAGCTGAACCGACCTCGACAACAGCATCGGTATCGCGCCATATCTCTGCGGCGGTATCGCATAGGACCGTCGCTTCGTGCCCTTCGATATCCATCTTTACAAGGTCAGCCCAAACCATATGCGGCGCTGCCGGTTCAAGCGCAACTTCAAACGATTCCAAGTCGCCATACGGCGCGGCCTTTTCCCCTGATAGATGGCTACCCATCGTATTGCCAAGAACGCGGGTAAAGGAATGCTGTCCCTTCTGCGTCGATATTGCGGCCTCATGCACAACCGCCGCACAGCCGTTCAGGACCAGTCGCCGCCGTAATTCGAGCAAGTGAACGGGGTCCGGCTCAAATGACCGCACTTCGAAACCGCATTTGCTCAGAATATTGGAATGCAGACCGATATTCGCACCAAAATCCACAACGCGCTGATAACGCTTTCTATTTGCCCAATAAAAGGCGAAGAGAATTAATTCATCCAAACCGAACAGATCGAGCGAATTAACATTACCCATCGAAAAATAGGGAAATTTCAATGCGCCAAATGGTGCCAAAGGAACCGGTTGCGGCTCCTCTCCGCAGAATCGCTTCGCCACCGCTTCGATGACGCGTGGTTTCAGATATTGATAAAACGGCGACGCCGGCGCGTGATTCTCTCTGATATCCGGCAAGACTTCAATCAGACCATCCAACGCATCGACACTATTACCCGGCGACATATGCGCCATATCCGATCCCGATTGATTTTCAGCGTCCACGTGATTTGACAATATCGCTAGCGCGGAGGCGAGTTCTTCATTCATTCTACTATCTCCGCGACCGATTGCAGGAATGGAATAGATGTTACCTATAGGATTTATGCCGTTTTATCGTTAATTGTTTGCAAAGAAGCCGAATTCCATAATGCGCGTGAATACCGCTGCTGCACCGCTATTTTAACCAGCCGAAGCGAATTAAAATGTTGAGCAAAGTCCTGATCGTCGTACCCCCGCTGGTCAATCGCGAAGACGATGTGGACCCGGATCCAACTCGCCCGGATTTTGAAACGCGGCGTCTTGTTTCACCCGTGGAACCCATGGTCGTCGCTGCTGATCTGCTGTCGCGTGACTTTGAGGTCGAGCTATTCGATCTCGGTGTTCATGTCGAAGGCCGTTATGAAAAACTGGCGCGGCGTTTGGAAACCTTTTCGCCGGACGCAGTCGTCATGGTGCAAGCGATTTTGACCTTCGCCACCGCGCAAGACTGGGATGGACGGCAAGTCTTCGAACTTTCCCGAAAGCTCATGCCAGATGTCGTGACCGTACTCACGGGCAACACAGCGACGAACTATCCCGGGAAAGCCGTTCTCGAAGGGGTTTGCGACTACTCGATCCTCGGCGAAGTGGATTTTGCCGTCGGCGACTTGCTCGACGGATTGCGCGCCGAAACAGATGTCGCCACGCTTGATGGCGTGACAAGCAAACACCACGACAGCAGCAACCCCACCTACCCGCGGATCGACGTGGCCGACCTCCCCTTGCCCGCCTATCACATCCTCGACGACGAACATCGGCTGCAATACACGAAGACGCTGGAGTTCGGAAAAATCCGCTATCCGGCGCGGAGTCCCAAATACCGCGATATCATGATGTCGCGCAGTTGCGTCCTGAGATGCTCATTCTGTTCCGTTGCCCATTTGCGCGGCCCGCGGCAAACGCATCGTCGCAAACCGATGGATCTGGTTCTCCGCGAAATCGAGCAGGCGCTCGAAGACGGTATCGAGGAGATTCATTTTTTCGACGATCTCTTCGCCGTAAACGAAGCGCAAATTCTCGAATTCACAAACGCGCTGGCCAAACGCAACCTCCGCTTTCCTTGGTTCGTGGGCCAGGGCCTTCCGCTGTGGCCCGTTACCAAAGACGCGATTGGCGCGATGGCGGAAACCGGCATGTACCGGGTGATCGCGCCTTTGGAATCGGGAAGCAACCGCGCGTTGCGGGAGTGCGCCGGAAAAATCCACTCCACCGTGGAACACCATCACGATGTCATTACATGGGCGCACAAACTTGATCTCGAAATCATCGGCATGTTCGTCGTCGGGATGCCCGGCGAGTCGCGCACGGAAATTCTCGATACGATCCTGTTTGCCGAAGATCACCCGGAAATCGACTATTCGGTCTTTTCCATTGCCACACCGATGGTGGGCACCCGTTTGATGAAGAAGATCTCCAAACAGAAACTTCTCGAAGACGAGGATAAGATCAACCGGGTCATTAAGCGTACAGTCGCCCTGTATCACACCGATGCGTTCAGCGAATATGAAATGGGCGTCATTCGAGCCTTTGATTGGAGCCGCATCAATTTTCCGGACGCCGCACGCAAGGCGAAATATGCGCGCATGGTCGGACTGAACCTCGGACAGTTGGAACAGATGATCGCGCACTCGAAGGAAACATTCCGCCGATTCTTTCCAGACTATGACGGCCCCGAATCCTTCAAGGATCTGTATCATCAGCCTGGCTTGTTTGCCGAGCTGTCGCCGCGGATCCCAGAGGCCCTAAGCAAGGACTAATCCGCCGATGTCGAGCGTCCTTATCGTTGGCGGAGACGGTCAAGTCGGAAGCGCCCTCGTAACCGCACTGCCGAACTTGGGATGGACAGTTATGGCCACCACGCGGCGTGAGACACCGATTCCAGAAACAAAATCCGTTCAACTAGACCTTTCAGCGCCGCCGGAAGAGTGGCCCGAGTTGCCAGCGGTGGAAACGGCCGTGATCTGTACCGCAATGACGGACCAGCAAGGTTGCGAGGACAACCCCACTGCGTCCGCTACCATCAACCGCGATGGACCGGTCGCGCTTGCGTGCCAGCTCAACGCTGCCGGTACTTTCGTTCTCTCACTGTCGACTGTCGGTGTTTTCAACGGCAGTGCCCCGCAACGCCGGCATGAAGAAAGGCCCGACGCAACAATAACCTATGGCCAACATAAAGCAGCGGCGGAGCGCGATATGCTTGCGGCGAGAACCGCCGCCGTCTTGCGGCCAAGCAAAGTTGTGGGTCCAGACATGCCGCTTCTGAAGAATTGGATTTCGAAGTTACGGGCATCCGAAACAATAACGGCCTTCAGCGACGTCACCATCGCGCCTATTTCCGTCCCCTTCATTGTCACCCTGATCGATAGGATATTGCGCCTGAAAAAGCTTGGAATTTATCAGGCCAGCGGGGACGAGGATGTCAGTTACGTGGCGTTCGCAAACATATTGTGCAAAGCGATGAAAGTTTCGCCGGCACTCTGCGAGGTACGCGCGGCCAACAATATTTCATCGTCACAATGCACGACCCTGGATATGTCCGTGGAGAAACGATTGTTCGAATTGGGGCAACCCTCCAGCAAAGGGGTATTGCGGGATATGATCGCGGCTGCACTCGAGAGTTGAAATCATGCCGGATAGTGGAAGCGGAAAGACCGAGCCTTCAGGACACGCCTTATTCGGGAAACGCCCAACCTTCTTGGATCACCCTCAATTCACAGCTTTGCCGTGGTTTCGTCATCCCTTCGTGACAATTGGTTTGATGAATTGTCCAATTGTGAAAGACAAACACATCGCCGACCCTAAGTTCCGGTGCGAAAAGCTGTTGCTCATCGAACTGCTCAAACACCCTCTCGTTGATCACCTTTAATCTTTCCGGGTCGAATGAATTCGCAATCGGGTCATAGCCGACGAAGTTCTGGGTGTCATGGACGTTGTCCCTGACGATCTGCAAGCCAGGAGCATCGACACCGCAATCGTCCAGCGGCACCCAAAAATTGAGGCTAAAATGCTGTGGGTCGTGATATTGCGCATCAATGTGACAGAGGGCTGGTTTTTGCCAGGACTTGGAATGAAGGTCCCGGCCCGGCGAAATACGCCTCGTGTGGGCCGATGGCGAGACACGGTAAGCGCCGTCGAAAAACCGCGACATCAGCTGTGCGAACTGTAGATTTCCAATCAGATCGAAAATCGAAAATCCGACATTGACTTGTTCAAATACGTTCGGCGGCAACTGCCCTTCGCGGAGCTCATAGGCCAAGGTCCGCCAACCGCCAAGCTTATGGTCCTCATCGCGCGCTTCATGCGGCGGGTGCCCTTCTTCGGTGCACTTCGCCTCAAGCACATCATGTGTCCGCGTAATCAGATCACGGTAGAATGCGCAACGTTGGGGAGCCACGGCATTGCGGATTACGATGCCGCCATAGTCGCGCAGGCTGTCCTTGATCACCGTATGAAAATAATCGTTTTCAAACTCGTCGAATTTAATTTCTGGATCGATCAAAAGGCGTACCCCCGTAACTGCCCACCATCGAGTGGATAAACCGCACCGGGATTGAATGACGCGGACGGCGAACATAAGAACGCGACGAAATCAGCAATCTCTTTCGGCGTTCCAAAGCGGCCCAGCGGGCAGCGTTCGTCAAGATAACGCTGGACCCGTTCCGGATCGGATCGTTTCTGCTCCGCCCAATAACCGTCTTCCGTCTCCACGATCCCAGGCAGTACCGCGGACATAATGACATCGTCACCGCCAAGCAACCGGCCAACACAGCGTGTATAGGCGCAGAGTGCCGCTTTCGCGGCGGCATAGGCGGGGGGGCCGTTCAATTCAAAGGCCGCGACCGAAGCAATATTCACGATCCGGCCCCACTTTGCCTGCGTCATACCGTGAAGCAGGAGCCGGTTGAGTTCGACGGCGACATCGAAGTTCAGACGCATGACGTCGCGATACTGTTCGATAGGTGCAAACGGGTCCGTCACATCATAGGTACCGCCAAGATTATGGACCAAAATATCAAGCGGACCGAAGTCACGATCGATCGCCGCCGCCAATGCAGCCGGCGCCTCATCCAGCATAAGATCCAGCGACATCCCAAAATGGCCAATCGGCCCGGAAGAGAGCGTTTCCAACATCGTATCGATATCGCTCTGGGTTCGGGAAACAACGGCAACGGCGGCGCCTTGCGCCGCCAATGTCGCCGCAATCTCCCGGCCGATCCCCCGCCCCGCGCCGGTGACCAGTGCTCGCTTTCCTTCGAGGCCAGGTTCCATCGATCAGCTCGTCAGATAATATTCACGGGTAGGATACATTGCTCCGCCCCCAATTGATGGGCCCGGCCGATTAGCACGCGGCCATAATCCGGAGCGGTAATCAATATCGCGGCTTTTCCATAATCAGCATCTGTGTCGGCAGCAGCGGTCTGGACCGGAAAACCGGGATAATATTTGTTCTGGCGGCCTGGGTCGTCGTCGATGATGTATTCAAGGGATGCCACCACGTCGCCCATGAAATAGGCAAGGCTGGGGAAATTCTGCGCCGCGCCAAGACCGTAAACCTTCCGAGCGCCTGCCGCTTTAACTGCCGCCTGACAGGCCTGTATCTGCTGGTCGAAACGGTTTTTGCGATCCTCGACTAGGTCCCTGGTCGCGCAGCGTAAATCGAGTCCACAGCGTTTCTTCCCGGCCCCTTTACGAAACGCCACCATGATTGCACCCCAGACAGAATAAAGCACATCGTGGGCGACGTATTCGCCGCCGGCGCCTTCGATCATTCGGATAAAGGAATCGAGCGTGAACTGTTGATAGTGCTGATGGGAGAACTGATCGAAGCGGCAATTGTCCAGCAGCATATCGGTTCCCGGTACCTGGATAACGAACAAAGCATCATCGGCGCACACTTCTAAAAGTTTCTCAAAAACACGGCGCGGTTCCCGCAAGTGTTCGAATACGAACGACGAGACGACGAGGTCAGGCTTGCCGCCGATCGCAGATTCATAATCCACGCCTTCCACGAAGTCGCCGACAACGCGGACGCGCTCCCGCACGGCCGGTTCGAGTTCCGAACCGAATTCCGATTCCTTACCGCGCCAAACCGGGTCGATCCCGGACGCCGTATCACAAATTTCCAAAAGGTTCCGCAACAGGAACGTGTCATTGCAGCCGACCTCTATGACGCGTTCGAAGCGGCGATCTCCGGCGACTCCTTTAATGAAATCGGCGAAGTACAAATTGCTCTTCGAAGCCGATGCGCTGTTCGAAGTGCGGTGCGTAAAGCGCTCGTCATATAGGAATGCGGGATCGAGATTGTCCCGCAACTGAAGGTGCCCACAATCCTCGCAGATCATCATGGCCTGATCGACGGGCGGACAGGCGCTGTCATCCGGCGTATCGGCGAAAATCGCAATCTGCGGGAAGTTCGGCAAATCAATGACAGCGCCAAGGTTCGCCGACAGACAGGCCGAGCAGATCTCATTTGGCTGAACGTTAATCGCCATGACGTTGTTGGTCATTTGGGAACCTGTTCCAGTTTTCGTGTGCGATAGGCCAAATCGGTATCGGCCAACGCCGTCTGATAGCCCAGAAGCATTGCGAGTTCGGGGTCATCTTGGAACCGGCCCTCAAGCCCCCTTGGAAATTCGATCGATTGCTTCAGGAGCGGATGGGTAAATATCTGCACGACGGAGTGACGCGCCCTGTCGGAAATATTACGCCCCCCGCGATGAAACAGCGCCGAATTGAAGATCAGAACCGTGCCTTCTTCCGCCTCGACAACCTTTTCGTGATCCAGAATGTAGGTGTCGGAGGGAATGGTTTCAAAACGATGCGATCCCTCAAGGATATGCAATCCGCCATTGCGGCTGTTCGAACCGTCCAAGAGGTAAATTACCGAAAAGGAGATCGGCTGCGAGGTGGTGAAATTTTGATAAGCCGGTTCGCGGTGCCAAACCGATGCGGGGTGCCGCTCATTCGGTTCGCTAATCACGCCCCGTTGGACATGCAGGGTAAATAGCGCCCCGAAATAGTGATGCATGATTTGCTTGATGTAAGGGTCCTTCAAAAGATCGCAAAACATGTCGTCTTCGATAAAAGGGCTCCGGCAAACACCACTATCGCCAATCCGTTCGAGATTGTCGGCGCCAAAAGCTTCGCATTGCGCCCCATACACCCTGTCGACGGCCTGCCTCAGCGCTCCATTAACCGCCGGTGCCAGGTGACCCGGCAACGTCGTGTAACCGGCAAAGTCCAAACGCTCGATATGCGCGACGATATCCGCGTCGACACGCTCATATTCATGTCGCATCGCGCCGTGGAAGACTTCCGGCCTGGTATTCATTCGGGCGCAGTCCCTTTCGCTAGGAAAGCGGTGGCACGATCATATTCGATTCGAACTCGTCGCGTGGCAGCAGTGGCGAAATATCTTCAATTGGTCGGCCGCCGACAACGGCAGGTGCAATACGCGCTGTAGGATCGACTTCAACGACGGCAAACGACGGCCCATTATGCGAAAACAGGTCGGACAATCCGCAGTCGATTTCGCTTTCATTCCGAATTGTGACGACCGGCAGACCGAAGCCTTCAGCGATTTTCCCAAGATCGGGGTCCATCAACCCGCTGTCCGGTGTCGTCCCGTTGTAACGGGAGTCGAAATAATCATCCTGGGTTTGTTGAATCACGCCGTAGCCATGATTGTTCATAATAATCGTCCGGATCGGCAAATTATGTTTCGCTGCAACGCCGAGCTCCTGAATATTCATCATGAACCCGCCATCGCCATTCAAAGAAATGACTGTCCGATCCGGATTGGCCAGGCTCGCACCAATTGCCGCGGGAAGCGCATAGCCCATCGTGTGGTTGTTGAACGACGTCAGCAGCCGCTGATCCTGTTTCAGCGCAAAGGACTGAAAGGTCCAGCTTAACGTGGCGCCGACATCCCCAAGAATGATGTCGCCTTCTTTCGCCTGCGCCGACAGGCGCTGCATGAAGGTGTGCGGATCGACAGCATCGGTTGCCTTTCGCACTTCCGCGTGCGCTGGATAGCGGCTACGCCAGTCGGCAACGCGTGCTGCCCATGCTGAAAAATCGGGCACTGATTGTTGGTCCAACTGCCCCGACAGAGAGCGCAAAAATTCACCGGCGTCTGCATGAACCGGCAGATCAATCGGCGCATCGAGCTTCGCAAACTTCCCCAATTCGGCTGTATCAATATCGACAACAACCTTTTTCGCGCCGCGCGCAAAGGTCGTGAACGGTGTGCCTGTCTGATGCTGACTCAGTCGGATGCCGACTGCGACCAACAAATCCGTATTTTGTACCGCAAAGTTGCCCGAACGTGGTGAATGCACCCCAAAACCACCGGCGTTCAGCGGATGATCGTTCGGCAGAAGGTCGAGCGCAGCCCAGGACTGCGCCATGGGAATTCCCAAACTCTCGCCTAATCGGACAGCCGCATCGGCTGCATTGGCCAAACGGATGCCCGCCCCGTAAACAAGCATGGGCCGTTCTGCCGACCCAATCATTTCCATAACATCGGCGGCTATTTGGTCCAGAGGCCGGCTTGCGCCGTTGATCTTTGAAACCGGCATATAGGCGCGCAACCCTTCCGGATCGATATCTTCACGCTGCACGTCGTCACAGATATCGAGGAACACCGGGCCGGGCCGCCCTTCCTTTGCGATATGAACCGCTTTTTCCAGTTCGTAACGGATATCCGCGCTGTTTGTGACCGTCGCCGCGTATTTCGTGACCGGCCGCATCAAATCGGCATGCGGTGATTCCTGAAAACCGAGCTGCCGGACCCCTAATTCTTCAGCGCGATAGCGCGCCGTCGTCACCTGCCCACCGATAAAAATAGACGGCATCGAATCGTAATAGAGGCAAGAAACGCCATTGATCATGTTGATGATGCCGGGTCCGGTGGTCGCAAACGCGCAACCGAAGCCCTGCGCCTTCGCGGCATAGCCATGCACCGCAATGGAACCCGCCTGCTCATGCCCGACGCAGATATAGTCGATATTCGGATTTTTTGCCGTTGAATCAATGAGATGTGCAACCGCACCGCCCTGGACAGCGAAGACATGGCGCACCCCTAGGTCAGCCAGAAATTGCACGACATAATCGGAGAGTTTCATCTGCTTGATCCGTTGTTCCACGACGCGCCGGATCACATGCAAGGACCGAGCCGGCATCGAAGATGCCATATAAGCTCAATATGGTTAACGAAACAAAAAATTAGCGTACAAACAATACCGCACGCCGCGTTTGCTCAAAACGAAGGGTCTTAATGTGAGGCAACTAAAAGTCGCAGGATAACAATCCTTGCGCACCGTCCAGAAAGCACGGCTAAATTTGAGACCATTACCAAATATAAGTAGAATAATTTCAGGCAATTACATCGCTGAGCTCACTGTTTGTCTAAGCTCAACAATTGTCGGAATACTTTACAATCCATAAATCAAATAATTTGCACAGCCGAATCTCTCTTACCTATTGAAAAATTTACGCTTTTTCGAACGGGATGCTATTTCTGCGTTGCTGCGATCTCAAATGGTGTCGGATTATTTTACATTTTAGACTGCGCCCCCTAAAGTTTATCAGACTTAAGCTATTGTAATATCGGAAACTCTTTTTATGGCTTAAATATTGCATAATATTTGTGAACAATGGATTTAATACTAGGGTACAATTATTATTTTTTCAGAATGGTCATACACAGCGTGCCCGCACGATATTGGTAAAATACTTCTACAGCACGTCATTTGAGCGAACGAAACGGTAAGCTTTATGAATATTAAATTTTTAAAAATCTCTATCGCACTTGCAACCTGCGTCGCAATTTCTTCCCCGGGTGCCGCAGCCGTCTTTAACAATGGTAGTTTCGAAACCCAGGACTATACCGGTTGGGAGCTTTCCGATGACACTGCTGTCACATCTGCTGGTACGTGGGGAATAGCCACGAACGAGCTGATTGCGGCAGGTGCCACTCTTTTCGACCATAACGACAGCGTCTTTGTTGCCCAGACTTCTACGGGCTTGCCGCGCACATATGCGCCCTCCGACGGCGACTTTATGTCTTTCTTGCTGATAACCGCCGCCGCAAGTCATACTTTAAAACAAGAAGTCGTGCTCCCCAATAGTGTTACGACCATATTTTGGGACATGTTTTACGAGAATCTTGGCGTCCCCTTCTTTGCCAATCAACAATTATTGGTTTCACTTCGCGACGCAAGCAATACTCTACACACCTTGTTTATCACCGATTCAAGTGAACCATTGGCGGTTCCGAATATGACAGCTTTCAGCGCTGATGTTTCTGCATTTGCCGGCCAAACGGTTTCATTTGAAGTGAACTTAAACATTCGCAATGGGTTCTTCGACGCCGGTTTCGATAATTTCCGTACCAATCTGGAAGAACCAGAAAATGAAGTTCCGGAACCGGGCACGTTAGCGCTCCTCGGCATCGGACTTGCGGGTTTGGGATTGGTCAGGCGGCGCCGAAAGTCCTTCTAAGCAATTTTCCGAACACCCACGCGAACGACGGGCATTTTCACAAGACGGCTAAGCAACGATCAGTGCGCTAAACGCTCGTAAACATAGAGCCTATTTTTTACGCTGGCACCATACGCCTTAAGTAAGGCCGCAACCTCCTCCATAGCCTCAGTTTCGGAAATGCCGTCGCTCGGAAGATTCACCTCACCATCAACAGAATGATATACAAAGCGTTGCTCTAACGCCCATCGAAAATAATCGAGGTCGGCCGCACGGGTGGATGTATGCAGGGGGCCGCTCGCGCAATTTTCCAGGGAAAGCGCGATATCGCCGTAATGCTGCATCGGCACACCGTCGGTGCACTCAACATCGGTCACCGCCACCTCTTCGTCGGAACCGCCAACGATTTTAATGACACGGTCCGGCGCCCGCGCGCCGACGAGTTCGGCCAGGAACCGCACATCGATCGTGTAATAGTCCAGGTCAAATCCATGCAACAGCAGGCTATTAGCAATGACCAAAGGGCTCGGCTGGTAGGTCCGGCAGGAGAATCCGGATTTGGTCCTGAAGAACAAGGTCACCGGGTTCTGCGAAAGGTACTTTTCCTCCGCGGAGATAAAACAAGCAAGGCTGTGCGGATGCAGGTTTTCGACGATGAAATTCGTCAGGGCTTCGGCATCGATCTCAATTGTACCATCCTCTATCGCTGCGTGACCGTTCAGCGCACCGTAGGTCATTGTCTCCAAGGTGCGTGGCATAAGGCACGCGACCGCTTCGTATCCTTGTTCCAAAAACCCGTAGGCACGGGACAGACATTGCGCGCTGTAGACCGCCGACCCGCATAAGAACATCAGGTCGGCACCCAATTGTTGTGCGCGAAAAGCACTGCATTGTTGCGCCGCCCCGGCACACCACCGCGTCGCGTCATGCGCCTGCGCCGCTAGAAGCGGATCGGGAATAACATTGTATCGGAATTTGGCGAACCGTTTTACGGACTCGGTAACCGGGTGCTCATCAATCCGCGCCACGTCGCTGGCAGACGTGTAGAAATCGATAATGATTTCACGATCCTTTGCGACATTCGGCAAATTCCCGGATGCAAGCAAGCTGGGGAAACCGTAGGTGAATAGCGGCTCGGTATAGGCCTCACCCCAGACGATCGCATTGATCAGGAGCGGTTGTTTGGCGCCAGGGGCCGGCGGCGGCAAGGCAGTAATGCGCGCCTTCTGGGCATCGACATAATTCACAAGGTCCAGCATTTCTCGTGCAGCCGCAGGCTCCGGCGCCTTGGATAAGCGCTCAAGAATGAGCCTCGCTCCGCGTGACTTCCGGTGCCGCAGCAAGTTGTGCGCAACCAAATGGATTTGCTCGTCGGGGAGGACTTGGAAAGCCAAGGAATCTCGCGGGTCGATCAGCAACGCGGATTGACCGTAGGCAATCATCTTTTGTTCATAGCCCACGCCGGGAAAGTCGGACACCAACCTATTACAGAGCCAAGCCAATCCTGCATTTAAGGAAATTGTATTTGGGTCTCGAATTTCGGGCGCCTCCCGGCCCTCCGAAGACAGGGCCTCACGCAGTTGCTGCAGCGCTACTTCCAATGCACCCGTGCTAAGCGAGGTTTCAATGCGCGCGACAATGTCCTTCAGCACCATGGTTATCTTTCGCGCCTTTCCGCAGCGTAATTCCAGCAATATTGTTTCAGCATCCTGACACATCGCCAGTCTTCGACGTAGCGCATTTCGCATCGCGCCGGAAGGGTCGGTGGCTTTCCTTGGCCGCCGCCGCCGGTTAAGTTTCCTCTAATCAAGGAAACAGGCATCGAAACAGGAGAATTTTCTATGAGTAGCGACCTCGTCACCTATGAGTCCAAGGACGGAATCGCGGTCATTACGATCAACCGGCCGGACAAAATGAACGCCCTCAGCAACGGCGTGGTCGCCTCGATTCGCGATGCCTTCATTCAACTGAACGAGTCCGACGACCGCTGCGCCATCGTGACCAGCGCCGGTGACCGCGCCTTTTCCGTCGGCGCGGACCTTAAGGACCCGCCGCGCGACCCGGAGCTTTGGGAGTGCATGCCGGGCGTCGGTGTGGACGTCGACAAGCCGCTGATTGCCGCAGTATCCGGTTATTGCGTCGGCGGTGCGTTCTGCCTGGTGCAATTCTGCGATATCGCCGTTGCCGACGACTCCGCCGATTTTTTCTATCCGGAAGCGCAAATCGGTTTTTGTGGCGGTTTGATCGCGGGCCTGGCGGCGCGGCTGCCGCACAAGATCGCCATGGAATTCATGATGACCGGCATTCATTACGACGCCCAGCGCGCCTACGAAGTCGGCATGATCAACAAGGTGGTGCCGAAAGGGCAACTCATGGAAGGCGCGATGAGCTACGCGGAAATCTTCGCTGTCAGCGCCCCCTTGGTCATGGGGACCCTCAAGCGCTTCGTGCGCAATGAAGTCCTCGCCCGCGGTCCGTCGGAACAGGCCGGTCTGGCACGACGCGACCTGTTGGCGATTTCCCGCAGCGAAGACCAACAGGAAGGCGGCAAGGCCTTCCGCGAAAAACGCAAGCCGGTCTTCAAGGGACGCTAGGGCAATAATTCGGGATTAGGCCGCGTCGACCACGGCTTCATAGCGACAATCGTTATTGGACCACCGCGAGCACCAGCGTATGGAATATCGTTGCGGGCGCTAAGGGCGTTGCCGGTAGCCTTTCGGCGGCCAGACGATGAGCGCAACGAGGGGGTATACGAGCAGTGACGTCCATAGGAATAGATTGAAGGAATTAATATAGCCGATGGTCGTCGCTTGGCGCGCCACCTCGCCCGCGATGCCGGCCAAGCCCGTCGTGCTCTCTGTACTCCACCCGCCCATTGCGCCCTTGAGGTTCAATCGGTCGTTGAACGGATTGATCCATTGCACCAGGTCGCTGTAGTTCATCTTCTGGGTATGGAAAACCACGACGAAACTGGCTGAAATGTAATAGCTGGAGCCGATGCTGCGGATAAAATGAAACAGCGCCATGCCTTCCGCCGAACGGCGCGGGTCGAAGTTCGAGAAAGTGACCAACGTCATGGGGACCCATATCCACCCGACCCCGAAGCCTTGGATCGCCATGGCCCAGGAAATCTCGGCCAGCGACACGTTCATATCGAACCGCGCCATCATCAGCCCCGCATAGGTGTGTGCGGCAAAGCCGATGAGAAACAGCAGCCGTGGATTCCAGCGGTGGGCGTAAAAAATCATGACGACTTGGGAAACACCCGTGCCGATGCCGCGCATGGCGATCAAAATGCCAACGGTGAATTCGGGCACATCCTGAAGCTGCTGCACCATGGCCGGCATCATCACCATGGGGGTGACAAACAGCATGCCGAAAATGCCCGCTATGCCGATTCCCAAGGCGAAATTCCGCTCCAGCAGTAGACGGGGATCCAAGAACGGGCGGTCGCACGTCAAACTGTGCACCATGAAGATCCAGCCACACAGGAGTGCCAGAGAGAATTCGAGGATGATCTCGATCGACTCGAACCATGCCTCGCGTTCGCCGCGGTCGAGCATAAGCTGCACGCAGGCGACGGCGATCGCCAGGCTGAGGAAACCGGTCCAATCGAGTTTCGGCCTTTCTTCACGCGGCGGGTCCGGCTTGATGAAGGCCAGTACCCCGGCCAACGCAATGAGCGCCACGGGAATGAGAATGAAGAAAACCCAACGCCAGGAAAACTCCTCGCTGACATAGCCGCCAAGCATCGGCGCGATCGTCGGCGCCACGCCCACACCCAGGCTGTAGATCGCCGTCGCGCGCCCGCGCTTTTCGCCGGTGAACTCGTCAATCACGACCGATTGCGCAATCGGCGTAAGCGGTGAACCAAAGCCCGACTGCAGCACGCGCCAAAAGATAAGCTCACCGAGCGAAGTCGAGAGCCCGCACATCAGTGTCGCGACCCCGAAACCCGCGACGCCCCAAATCATGCAACGCCGCCGCCCAAACCGGTCGGAAACCCAGCCGGCCAAGGGAATGGTCACGGCCGTCGCGATCAGATTGGCCGTGATGATCCAGGCAACCTGATCCGGACTGGCCGACAGCGCGCCCTGAATTTGCGGCAGCGATACATTGGCAATGGTGATCGTGGTGGCATAGAGCGTAGTGACCAGCGTGCAGGTGATGAGAAGCCACACGATTTTTTAGCCTTGAACGTGGTCATAGGTCATGCTGTCAACCATGGCTCTATTTGGAACTGCCTATGGCATTGATAGCGGCGTCAACGTGGTGAACGCAATTCATTCGCTGCGATAACGCTGAAACGGTCATCCCACTAGCACGTCTGAAGCGGGGTAAAAGCGGTCTTGGACGGCGATGCAATAACAGACTTTTTTCGCCGCATCATCAAGCGTCGGCTTTCGAGAATTGAGCCGCTTCAATTCTGGGATGTCGTCAGGGTCCGCATTGAGGCCAGTGAAACAGATCCCCGGACAATATGTTTTAAGAAGCTCCTTTGTCTCAATTAAGTCCGCTTATCGTGCACCGTCTGACGTGGCCGGCATGCCGGATTTTCGTCTTATTTCGACCGTATGTAGACATCGAATCTATATTGGACTACTCCGGCGCCCCAGCCCCTCCTCCCTTAGGCGGGGCTTTTGTTTATGCGCGGCTTTTGGACGAAGGCGCGCGAGGATTAATCCGGTGTGTGATTCAGATTTTCAGTGCGTTCCGAGCCCATGTCAGGCTCACCCGCGTGGCGTAGAATATTCGTCCGCGCCAAATCGCGCAGAAGCAGCGCCCGCTGCCAGGCGTTACCGGCATCAGGGTCGCAATGAACAGGCTCGCAGATGGTCACCCGAATTCGCCCTTTGCGCGGAAACCAGCTATCGCCCATCAGGATTGCGCGGGTGCCGCGGATGGCGACGGGCACAACCGGGACAACGGCTTCAGCAGCGGCGCTGAAAGCGCCCATCTGGAATGGCAGAATCCCAGGACGGTTGATAAAAGTCCCCTCGGGAAAATAGACGGCGTCAAGCCCCGCCCGTACGTCTTCAGCCAGACGTTTAGCATCCGCCATCCCCTTCTCTACGTCGAAGCGTTCTACGAAACGCGTTCCCAGGCGCGTCAGCGTTATCCGCGGAATCCAGTGTGAGAGCAGTTCGCGCTTGGCGACAAAGGAAACGGGTCGCCGAATGGCCATCGCAAGGATAATGCCATCCAAATAGCTAGCATGATTGGCGACATAGACCACGGGCGCCTGCCGGGCGGGAAGCCGCTCACGGCCGATCACGGTGAACGAGATGCCGCACAAGGCAAGCACCGTCTGCCCCGTGGCTCGGACCAGTGGCCAGCGCCAGGACTTGGGCGACAAGGCGATCAGAATCCAGGCGAGGAGCCCAATCGATCCTGCGATCGCCCAAACGTAAGCGGCATAAAACGATGCCGTGACAGCACTAAGGATACGGCGCAAGGTCGGCGTGGTCATAAGCAACGACAACCGCAAAACCTGAACCCAGCCTGGCGCTCGTTTTTTGCCAACCAGTCCCTTTTCGAACACCTCGCGGCTGGCGGCCCGGCGAATTTTACCGCTGGAGGTCTTGAGCACTGTATTGGGCGGCGCCAGCAACACTTCGTCCGGCGGTTGGGAGGTTAAGTCAATCGAAAGCGCTTCAATTTCACGGGTGATGCGCGCCTGAGTTTGTTGGTCAAAGCGTCGCGTTTCCGCCAATACCACCAACCGTTCCGTTCCGCTGGACGGGTCCGGGCTGGCAAATACGGCGACGTTCCCCTTTCGCACGCCTTCGATATCGCCGATGGTTTCCTCCAGCTCCTCCGGATAGATGTTGCGCCCGGCGCGAATGATGATGTCTTTGCTGCGTCCGGTAATGAAGATCTCGCCATCGGCCGTAAAAGCCATGTCTCCGGTATCGAGCCAGTCCCCATCCATCAACTCAGCGGTCTTTTGCGGGTTGCGGAGATATCCCGATGTCGCCGAAGGCCCTCTGAATTGCAATCGGCCCTCCCGCCGATCCGGAAGTTCGTGGCTGGCGGCGTCAACCACTCGAACCTCGTGGCCAGGCAAGGCGTGACCACAGCCGACGAACGCGAGCGCCGTAGCGTCGTCTTCGTCCGCTGTCAGAGCTCGGTTGCCGATACTGAAGGCCTCCCGCTGAACGCGCTCGATGCGTGGCTCTCTGTCCAGCGGCGGAAATGCAAGACCGACCGAACATTCTGCTAATCCGTAGACCGGCATCATGGCTTTTCCCTGAAACCCGAATGGCGCAAATCGCTTTGCAAAACGTCTTATGCTTTGCGGGCTAACGGGTTCCGCTCCGTTGCAGGCGATCCGCAAAGTCGACAGGTCCAGCCCCTTTAGTTTCTCGTCTGTTACACGTTTGACGCAAAATTCGAATCCAAAATTTGGCGACGCCGTGATGGTGCCGCCAAAACGGTGGATGGCGAAGAGCCAGCGCTCGGGCCGGGCCAGGAACCTAAGGGGCGACATGATTACCAATTCAACGCCGTGATAAAGGCTGCCGAACCACGCGCCGATCAATCCCATGTCGTGGTAAAGCGGCAACCAACTGACGAATGTGTCGTCGCTGGAAATGCGCAACCTCTGCCCCATTGCGCGGATGTTGGCCAGCAGATTGGCGTGAGTGAGCATCACCCCTTTGGGCTGACCGGTGCTGCCGGAGGTGTATTGGATGAACGCAATGTCTCCGGGCAGAATCGCCGGAAGTGGCTGATTTTCCGGCTCCCGACTCAAATCGTCGACGGTGGCTATGGTGCGGATGCTTTCAACGCCGCTTTTTAGCAGAGCGGCGACGTTACGGGTGTCCTCTGTCGTGATCAATACCTTGGCTCGGCAGTTGGCAAGGATACCAAAATGCCGACGGATATGGTCGCTGATTTGGCTGATTCTGGCCGGTGGATAAATTGGCACCGGCACACCGCCCGCATACAAAATACCGAAAAAAGCAAAAAAGTAATCACGGCCCGTCGGCAGCATCAAAGTCACCGTTTCGCCAGGGTTGAGCCCCTGTTTTACAAGCCCGGCGGCGACCTGCGATGCGCCGGCCTGCAATTCGCGGTAGGTGATTACCTCTCCTGGACCGCCTTGCTCGCATTCGTCGTCATAAATACGGATATGTATGCGATCAGGGCTTGCGAGCGCGTGATGATCAAGCATTTCAGTCAGGGTATGGGCATCTACAGGGGTCGTCACGGCAGCCCCCTTAGCCTTGACGGCGCCCGGCGCGAGGGGAACCTTAAGCGCGAACGGTTCACTTACATCAGTCGCGCCAATAACCGCGGCTGTCAAATCGCGTGGCGTTTCCGCGTTGGCGATACGCGCGTCGGTAAGCGTGACATGGAACATGTCCTCGACACGCCCGGCAAGTTCAAGTCGGCCCAGGCTGTCGAGGCCGAAGTCTCGATCAAGAAGGGAGTCGAGTCCGATATTAGGCGGTAGCGGGCGATCAGGGTGCAGTTCGGCAGCAACCGTGCGCACCAGCATCATGACCTTTTCCTGTGCTGAGTCCTTATCCGCCAATACCGCCTTCCTTTATTCCGGCCAACGCTTGACCGTGAACCATAATCAATTGAAATCGATCCACGCTCCTGATGTTTTACGGTAAACGGAAGATTTCAAGCGATTTCGCGAAATCCGTCCATGGCGTTCCCCGCTTTCTGGACAGTCCCTGACTGGCAGATCGGCCCAAGGATTGGTTTGCCTCCCGTGCGGAACTGTCGAGGTACGAATCCCAGGCAAGCGCCGAAGTCACGCCCTCGATCGAACGCTTGACCTGTGCCGATCGCCGCGACCATGGCTCTTTTTGGAATTGCCTATGGCATTGATAGCGGCGGCACCGTGGCGAAAGCAATTCATTCGCTGCGACAGGGTGAAAACGATCATCTCACTGGCACGTCTGAAGCGGGGTAGAAGTGGTCTTGGACAGCGATGCAAAATAGTTGTGTTCGCCGCATCCAGAAGCGCCGGCTATTGAGGATAGAGCACTTCTATTTTGGGATGTCGTCAGAGCCCGCATTGAGGCCCGTGAAACATATCCCCTGACGATTTGTTTCACGAAACATTGCCTTTGGAGGACGAATGCGTCTGATTGATCGGCGATCGGGACAAAAGTGAAACAATCTAGAAACTAGCGTTTCATGGATACCGGATGGGTGAGCTTAAGCCAGTGCCAGTAAAATTCTACTCGACGTCGATTGCGTGGCGTCCTGATACCTTCGTGTGTGCCCCTAACCTTTGCGTTCCAGGATTTCTCGCAAGCGTTTGGCGACCTCCCCCCGCCGATATGGCTTACCCAGTAGTTTGATTCCTTCATCAATAACACCGTTGTGCACGATGGCATTCTGGGTATAACCCGATGTGTACAAAACCCGGAGACCAGGTCGTCGCTCCGATGCCGCCTTCGCCAAAGCGACGCCGTTCATACCGTGCGGCAGCACCATATCGGTGAACAGAACGTCAATCTCTGCGCCTTCGTCCACGAACGCGATCGCCGAGGGCCCATCCGGGAACGCCTCGACCTTGTATCCAAGGCCGGAAACGATTTTGACGGCCAGTTCTCTCAAGCTGTCATCGTCTTCGACGATCAAAACGGTCTCACCAGCTCCCCTGGGGATGGCCCGCATTTTCGTATTTTCGTGCCCGGGTTGCCCTTCCGCTTTGGTTTCCGGAAAATAGAGCTTGACGGTCGTCCCTTTGCCTTGCTCGCTATAAATCGATACGTGACCACCGGATTGTTTCACGAATCCGTGCACCATGCTCAGCCCGAGCCCACTGCCCTCGCCAACGCCTTTGGTCGTATAGAAGGGATCGAATGCGTGTGCGAGGATATCGCTCGACATACCCACGCCGGTATCCGATACCGCCAAAATGGCGTACATGCCGGGCTCCACTTCTGCGTGTTTCTCGGCATATTCCTGGTCAAGTTCGACATTGCCGGTCTCGATGGTCAACTGCCCACCGTCCGGCATGGCGTGGCGTGCATTCACGGCCAGATTGAGGAGCGCCGTTTCAAGTTGTCCCGGATCGATTTTGGCCAGCTTCAGATCCGCAAATGGCCTCGTGTGGACGGTAATCATCTCGCCAAGAGTCCGCTGAAGCAGGTCAGTCATACCATGGAGTATCGCGTTCAAATCAACGGCAACGGGCCGAAGGGGCTGTTTGCGGGAAAACGCGAGCAGCCGGCTTGTCAACTCCGCACCGTGAAGGGCTGCTCGCAGGGCTATGCCAATCATTTCCTGTTGCTCAAGGTCGTTCCCGATCGAATCTTCCAAAAATTCAAGGTTGCCAACGATGACGCCCAACAGGTTGTTAAAATCGTGCGCGACGCCGCCAGTAAGTTGTCCCACCGCTTCCATTTTCTGGGCTTGGCGTAGCTGTTCTTCGGTAATCTTGCGTGCCGTGATATCCGTGCGAATGCCGACGGTCCCGCCATCCGAAGTTTTTCGTTCTTCAAAGCGGACCCACTGCCCCGCTGTTGTCTCGTACTCAATCGGGCCTGTTGGGTGCCGGAAAGCGCGCAATCTTTTTTCCAGATAATCCTCGGCACTGTCGTAGATAGAGGGGACGAAACCGTTTTCGATGCCGGCCTGAAGGATATCCTCCAGCTTCGTACCAGGGGTCAGCATTCCCAGAGCCGCGATCCGTGGAAGCGTCTTTCGGTAGGGTTCGTTGCAAATAACCAGACGCTCATCGGAATCGTACACGGCAAATCCTTCGGACATCGCCTCGATGGCGTCGCGTAAGCGTATTTCGCTATCCTTCGCGGCCTGTTCCGCTTGCCGCAATTTACTGATATCTGTCGCGATCAACATTGTCCCGCCGTCGGGCAGACGCTGCTCATGCATCAACAGCCAAAGGCCATCCTGGCGTAAAAGCACAAACGGCCCTTCCGGATTGCGGCGTTGCTCAAGCCGCTCGTGCAACCATTGCTCTTCTCGACCTCTCGCGTCTGGAACGAGACCGGCATCGACTATCGCGCACAAGAATGATTTGTATGGCGTCCCTGGTTCCAAGTACTCAACGACTGGCCGGTTATGATCGTGGAACAACTTGTTGCAAAAGACGATTCGGTCGTCGGCATCACACAAAACGACACTTTCAGCAAGTGCGTCTACAGCCGTTGTCAATTGTTGCGATATTGTATCGGTGTAGGCTAGGTCGGTAATCTCGACTATTTGGGCAATGAAGTATTCAGGGTTGCCCGCCACGTCTCGAGCAAGCGTAACAAACAGTTCGCCCTTTACAATGCGACCGTCTTTGCGACGATATCTGCGAACTTTTCGGTAAGTGTCGATCTCACCGTCAATAACCATTTTCCGCAGATGCTCGCTTTCAACGAGCGCATCATCGTCGGGGCTGGGACTACACAAATCGGTGCCTATAATCTCCTCGACCGTATATCCGAGAAAATCGGCCATTGCTCGATTGACTTGAAATCGGGCGCCGTCGCGCGATACCAGCGACATGCCAATCGGCGAATTCTCGAAGACATAGCGGAAGTGCGGGTTAACAGCCGGATTCGCCATGTTCTATTTACACCTTCCAATCTCAATATAACCGTCCGATATCACCGCTCAACCTGAGACGACAGGTGCCGGTTGCGCTCAGGCCTAAGCGTAACAGTCCAACGGCATCCGTGGCAGGGTCTGTTCAACGAACGTTCACATTTTATGCATGAGCGATTAAAAAATTTAAAATTCCCGGAAATCTCCTAAATCGGTCGTTTTGCTGTCCTATGCAGAGTTTTCCGGAGGAACAATTGGCCGTGAGTTTGCTGCACGACTACAGGCACGCAGCTGCCTTTTCCATGATCGGCATATGCGGCATTGGGGCCCCTCATGGGGCGACATCGGAGGTGATGCAAAACCGAACGATTTCGCACCATCATCACGAGTCGGTTTTCGAACGAGATCGGAAGTCAATCCGGAACGCCGGGACAGCCGGTAATAGCCGAGGCTGTTGAAAAAGTTGCCCGAAGACGCAAAGTACGAAAATTCTTGCCCACCAAACGGTATCACGCATCATCAATACGAAGGGATTGGCAGATACACCGCAAATCCTTCACTGATGGCTCGTAGAGCCGTTAAGAAGGCCTCTGGCGACGTTCTTCCCTTGCAAAATTAATTCAGCTAAATTCCGAGCGGCCGGACAACCGACTTTTGCAACAGCCTCAGCCAATTACAGGCCTAATTAGCTCATCTGTTTCGACCCTGATTTCGAGCCGAGGCTATGGTGAAGCCCAAACCAAGAACAGTGATGCTGCGTCTGTTGCAATCCAAACAGTTGGGCGTGAATAGTTACTTTAGCGCATACCGTCTGCGTGCTCTTGCCAACCCTATGAACGCCACCAATCCGATACCGAACAAACCAAGAGTACCTGGTTCTGGAACTGTTGCCGAACTGGCCTGATGGACCGCCAATGGGTTGTCTGGATCGGATAGATTGGGGACAAATTCCTGCACTGCGAGGACATAAAGGTCAATTTGGTCGGCACTCTTTCCAATGTGGTCATTTGCGGCAAGATCGCCTATCGGGCCTTGAACCAACAAGGCCCCAGGCGGAGGCGTTGCTGACCACTGCGATCCGAACGACTCGAAACGATGGGTTAAATCTTGAGCGTCAGCGATCGGAATCAGGTCAGGCAGGCCAACATCGATGAAAACATCAAAAAACACGTCGAAGAAAGAGTCGAAAGTGCCTTCGTCTACACCGTTGTTATCATGCCTGATGGTCATGCCACCAGTCGATGAGGCGTGGTCACTCAACAAGACAACTAAATGGCCATCATTGCCGCCACCGTCGAGGTCTACTGGATCAACACTGCGTAACGATAGTGCGACAATTTCGATATCGATAACCTGAGGCGTGGGATCGTTACCTGGGTCTAGACAGGCCACTGGCGTCCCGCTGCCATCTGTTGCGCAAGACGCATTTTCAAGCCGTCGTACCACTGTGTCTGCAGGAGCAAGGCCCGGCAGCGGTAACCCCATCATCGGCACCGAAGTCGGTGAGCCACCGAGTGGGAATACAAAGAATGTTCCGTCAAGGGTTTCGAGGTGGTCTGACCCTGCGAGAATTGTCACAGCATTTGCAGATGAAACCAAAAAAAGGGCGTTGAGCAAGGCTACGATTGGCAGCCAAGTCCAAATTTTCGAATTAGCCATAACTTGCCTTTCCGTTTAACGGCGAGGCACGTAATGCCAACCCTATCTCCACTCTGTTCCCTCAAACACCGAACGCCAGCAATTTTTGTACCGTTAAATTAATTTGTGTGGAATCAATCAGTTAGTGTAATTAATGCATCATCTTACAAGAAAATTCGTAAAGTTTTCCGACACATTGAAGTTCCTGAACGCTAAGGGGAACTCGAGTAATGCAAAAAATAACTATATACCAATGGCTTATAAAAAAATTTAAACGCTCATGGAATTGTAAAAAATCCCGTCAATTTTAGGTCGCAAATGCTTTTGGAAATAATAATGACTTCCGAACCGGGTCGATACTGTTGAAAAACTCCGAGCGTACAGCGTTCGCACAACCTTCGAATCAAAACATTGATAATCGTAAATCAATATTGCTCGTGAGGGAGCGGTTACGAATCAATATTTCACTGAGCCGGCTCGAAAATAGTTTTTCAACAGCATCGGTCACCAACAGACACTAGCACTACCCCTCTGGCACGTCTGAAGCTGATTAGAAGCAGTCTTGGAACTTATGCAAAACCGGAATTTTTCGCCGCACTAATCCCCGGCCTATTAAGACATTGCAGCCCTCACTCCCGGCAACATCCAAAAGCGCTTTGTAATGTGCGGCTCCCTAAATGGGGCTCTACAATACGCGTTTCCGAGCGGAACCGTTTAAGCCCTAAATGCAGTCTCACTCAAGAAAGTTGGCATTCGAAATTGGTCAGATGTTCGGCCGTGGTGGGCGGATGGCGCAAAGTTGAAAAAAAGTCGAGACCCGTCGCCTTTAGACGCACGCTACGCAGGTTTCTTTTGCGGGCGATGCTTTATTGCTATAAAGCGCCATTGGCGCCACATGCGCGCATGAACAAACTGTAGCAAGTCGCTGAAATGTACCTACTAATCGATAACTACGACAGCTTCACCTATAACCTATGGCATTTCCTGGGTGAGCTTGGCGCGACGTTCGAGGTGTATCGGAACGATGCCATTTCGGTAGATGAAGCGCTTGCGATGAACCCTTCCGGCATCGTGATTTCGCCCGGTCCCTGCGATCCGGATAAAGCAGGCATCTGTCTCGATCTGGTGCGCGCGGCCGCGGGCAAGGTGCCAATGCTTGGTGTCTGCCTCGGGCACCAGTCGGTCGGACAGGCGCTTGGTGGCCGCGTTATCCGGGCGCCGGAATGCATGCATGGCAAACTCAGTGAGATTAAGCATAACGGCGAAGGCATTTTCGCCGACATCCCCAACCCACTGACGGCAACGCGATATCATTCCCTGATTATGGATCGGAGTTCCCTGCCCGACTGTTTCAGCATTACGGCGGAAACGGACGACGGCATCGTGATGGGTATCGAGCATAAGGAGATGCCGCTTTATGGCGTGCAATTCCACCCCGAGAGTATCGCCTCCGAGCACGGCCATCATCTGCTGGATAACTTCCTAAAGACGACGAGGCATTGAGGGCAAGCAATGGTCGATAATGCCGATATCTTCAAAGAACTGCTTGGGAAAGTTGCCAGCGGCGAAACGCTGACCGCACAGGAAGCGGAGAAAGCGTTCGACATCATGATGTCGGGCGATGCCACGCCATCGCAGATGGGCGGGCTGTTGCTCGCGTTGCGGACGCGGGGTGAAACTGTCGAAGAAATCACCGGCGCGGCAGCGACGATGCGCGCCAAGGCAACCAAGATTCAGGCCCCGGACGGCGCAATGGATATTGTCGGCACGGGCGGCGATAAATCGGGCACATACAACATTTCGACCTGTATCGCGATCGTGACCGCAGGCTGCGGGATTCCCATCGCAAAGCACGGCAACAGGGCTGCGACATCGAAGTCGGGTGCAGCCGATGTTCTGAGCACCTTGGGCATAGACCTGGATGCGGACTTCCCCCTCCTCGAAAAAGCGGTCAAGGAAGCCGGGATCTGTTTCATGATGGCGCAACGTCATCACGGCGCCATGCGCAATGTCATGCCGACGCGGGTGGAACTGGGCACGCCAACGATCTTCAACATATTAGGACCGCTCTCCAATCCCGCGGGTGTAAAACGCCTGCTGGTCGGGACCTACCTGCCTAAATGGGTCGAACCCATGGCTGCGACACTCGGTACACTCGGGGCAGAGCGGGCCTGGGTCGTTCACGGATCGGATGGTCTGGATGAACTGACGACGACCGGACCTTCAACGGTGTGCGAATTTTACAATGGCAACCTCTCGACGTTTGAACTGTCACCGGAAGATGCCGGCCTTCCCCTCAGCAAAGCGGAAGACCTGAAAGGGGGCGACCCCGAATACAACGCCGCTGCGATCCGCGCAGTGTTGTCCGGTGAGACCGGCGCCTATCGCGATATCGTACTGTTCGGAACCGCGGCGGCGCTCAAAGTCGCGGGACGGATCGAGGATTTGCGCGACGGTGTCGATATCGCGTCGGAGGCGATCGCGAGCGGCAAGGCGCAGGCGGCGCTCGACAGACTCGTCGCCATTACCAACGAGGGTAACGCATGAGCGATGTCTTAGAGAAGATTTGCGCCGACAAGAGAGAGCATATCGCGGCCTCGAAAGCGGAGGTCCCGTTCGAAGATATGAAATCGCGCGCGCAGGACGGTCCGACCCCGCGTGGCTTCGCAGCCGCATTGTCCCAGGCTGTTGAAAACGGCGGCTACGGCCTTATCGCGGAATTAAAAAAGGCGTCGCCCAGCAAGGGATTGATCCGGGAAGACTTTGCGCCGGCATCCCTCGCCCGCGCCTACCAAGCTGGCGGAGCGAGTTGCTTATCGGTATTGACGGACACGCCCTATTTTCAGGGCAAGAACGACTATCTGACCGCCGCGCGGATGGCAACGAACCTGCCTGTGCTACGCAAGGACTTCATGCTCGACGCCTATCAGGTATACGAGGCGCGGGCCATTGGTGCCGATTGCATTTTGCTGATTATGGCAGCACTCGACGACGGGACGGCAGCCTCACTTGAGACCCTTTCGGTCGAACTCGGCATGGACGTGCTCGTCGAAGTCCACAATGCGGAAGAGCTCGACCGAGCCTTGAAACTTGAGTCGGGGTTAATTGGAATCAACAACCGCAACCTGAAGACCCTTGAAGTCGATCTCGCGACGACGGAAAGCCTAGCCTCTTCGGTACCTGAAAACCGAACTGTCGTCGGGGAAAGCGGTCTGGGGTTGCCAACAGACCTGGCACGCTGTGCTGCGGTCGGAGTACGCCGATTTCTGATTGGTGAATCGCTGATGCGTCAGGACGATGTTGCCGCCGCAACACGGGCAATTCTCGAAACATCTGCCGCGGCGACGGCCTGATGGCAACGCTGACCCATTTCGACGGGGACGGCAATGCCGTCATGGTCGATGTCTCCGCGAAAGACGAGACAGAACGAACAGCGACAGCCGCCGGTTCAGTGCTCATGCAGCCGGAGACCGTTCAATTGATCGCCGATGGCGGCGTGAAGAAAGGAGACGTGCTCTCCGTGGCGCGGCTCGCCGGGATCATGGGTGCCAAGAAGACACCGGATCTTGTTCCTCTCTGCCATCCCCTCGCCCTTTCTTCGGTGCAAGTCGATCTCCAGATCGACCCAGAGCGCAACGCCGTAGACATCACCGCGACCTGTAAACTGAAAGGCCGCACCGGTGTCGAAATGGAAGCCTTGACCGCCGTGTCGGTTGCAGCACTGACCGTCTATGACATGTGCAAGGCAGTCGATCGCGGCATGCAGATTATGGATATCAGATTGACGCACAAAGCCGGTGGCAAATCCGGTACTTACGAAAGCACATAATGCTCTCAGTCGAAGACGCCCGCACCCGTATCCTCGCCGCCTTCTCGCCATTGCAGGCGGAGCAAATTTCACTCACCCAAAGCCTGGGTCGCGTACTGGCAACCGATGTCAGGTCGCGGCGCACCCAACCCCCGACCGCGGTTTCGGCGATGGACGGCTATGCCGTACGGGCCTCTGACGTAGCAAATCCACCCGTCACGCTGGATGTCATTGGCCATGCTCCCGCAGGCGGCGAGCATGACGGCGACATCGGCGCCGGCCAATGCGTGCGCATCTTTACCGGCGGCCCGGTTCCAGCAGGAGCCGATACGATCGTCATTCAGGAAGACACCGAAGCTGAAGGCGACAAGGTTACGATCAAGGTATCGGTGCCGGAAGGTCACTATATCCGGCCCGCGGGGCTCGATTTTCGAGAGGGCGAAATTGGGCTTTTTGCGGGGCAGGTCATCACCGCACGAGACGTTGGTTTCGCTGCGGCGATGAATGTCCCCTGGCTCATGGCGCATCGGCGGCCCCGGATTGCCGTACTCGCGACGGGCGACGAAATCGTCATGCCAGGCGACCCCCTGGGCCCGAACCAGATCGTCAGTTCCAATAGTTTGACGCTCGCCTCATTGATCGAAGCGCGCGGTGGCGAGCCCGTATTGCTTGGTATCGCACCAGACGACCGCGATGCCTTGGCGGCGATGGCCGCCGGTGCTCGTGGCGCGGACTTATTGGTGACGACGGGCGGCGCTTCCGTCGGCGACCACGATCTCGTTCAAAGCGTTCTCGGTGACATGGGAATGGAACTCGATTTCTGGCGCATCGCGATGCGCCCCGGAAAACCGCTCATTTTCGGCCAGATTGCCGATACGCCTGTGCTTGGTTTGCCCGGCAACCCCGTCTCGACCGTTGTCTGCGCGCTGATATTCATGCTGCCCGCGATCGAGAAAATGCTCGGCATTTCAAATACCGAACAACCCCGTATGACCGCCCGCTTGAAAACGGCATTGGGCGCGAATGACCAACGCGAGGATTATCTCCGCGCGACTCTCGAACATGATGACAATGGCAGCCTATTTGCTGTCCCCTTTGCCAAACAGGACAGTTCAATGCTTTCACGTATGGCGAAAGCGGATTGCCTGATCATTCGCGCCCCTTTCGCCGCCGCCGCAGCAGCAGGCGATATCATCGAATATCTTCCAATCCCCGACGGTATGGCGCGCATATAACCTTAAAATCTGAATTCCCCTTGACCGAAAATGTGAACTAAACTAGAACATGCGTTGTGTTTTTGTTTTGTTCTATATGTTGTGTCTCCTAAACAGCGTTTGTTGAAGGGCTCACCCGTCAGCAACCTGAAATTGAGGATACCAGCGATAGGGGATGGGTGGTCATGCTGACGCGTAAACAATACGAACTTTTGATGTATATCCAGGAACGCCTCGCCGCGACGGGCGTCTCGCCTTCCTTCGAGGAAATGAAGGAAGCACTGAACCTGAAGTCGAAATCCGGTATTCACCGGTTGATAACAGGCCTCGAAGAACGGGGATTTATCCGCCGCCTTCCCCACCGCGCGCGTGCCCTTGAGATCGTTCGCCTGCCCGAAAACGCCGAATCCGCCGGGCTTGGTTCCAAATCGGGCTTCTCACCTAAAGTGATTAGCAACGAGGAATATGCGCCGCCTTTGCCCGCCGAATATACAGATGGCGTGGAATCGATTCCCCTGCCCCTATACGGCAAAATTGCCGCGGGCACGCCGATCGAAGCTTTGCGGGACCAGACAAATGCCGTTGATATCCCCGCAAGCATGCTCGGCGGTGGCGATCATTACGCGCTCGAAGTCGAAGGCGACTCAATGGTCGATGCCGGCATCATTGAAGGCGATACCGTCGTAATCCAGCGCTGCGATAACGCAGAAACCGGCGCGATCATCGTCGCACTGATCGATGAAAACGAAGTGACCCTGAAACGGTTGCGCCGAAAAGGCGATTCAATTGCGCTTGAGCCCGCAAACACATCCTACGAAACCAGAATTTTTGGCCCGGACCGAGTGAAGGTACAGGGACGTCTTATCGGTCTCTTGCGCCGTTATTGAGGCGGTTGCGGCGTTTACGAATCCGCTTCGCCGACCAAGGCCTGTCCCCTTGAATACTTGCGACGGTGGCGATCCTCAAATCGTTTTCACCGAGCCAGACCGCGTGACTTCCTTGTCTCCAAAGATCGAAACGATCGATTACTAACTGCGCCGACGGACAGCGTCCCCGAACAGGAACCGCGCTCACGATTACATTGGCCCGTTGGCAATCCTCCCCCAGCGCGCGCGGATCGTTTACCAGCGCGACAAGGCGTCCCTTCGCTTCGTAGATGCACGCAATACTGTCGCATTGAAGCAGAGGGATTTTGGCAGACCATGACTGCGACCCTTGTTGACCATCGCGTCTCAGCCACGTCGAAGCGGTGCGCTTTTCCCGGCGCTTCGAGGACAATGTCAATTCGCCATCCAAGGACCGAATGGCCATTAATCGACCATCCGAAGACACCAGTACATCTGGCTTGTCCGTAAGATAAACCGACGCGACACCGGCGACGATGCCGGCAACACCGACGTACCGCCACCTTTGCCGCCAAAGGCAAAGCCACAACCCGCCCAACGCCGCGGCGGCCAACCCGGCGGTCGGCATTGCCGCCGTCAAGCTTACCGCGAGCGGCAAGCCGGCAACGTACTGCGCGATCCCGACCACCGCATCGATACCCCACGTCATTGGTGCGAGGGCAAAAGCCTCAAGACCAATTGGCATCAAAACCATTGCGAGTACGGCCCACGGCATGATCCAGAATGCCGTCACCGGCACCGCCATCAAGTTCGCAAGCAATCCGTAATGGGTTATACGCCCGAAGTGATACATCCCGAAAATACCCGTCGCAAAACCGGCCACGATCGTCGTTACGGCAACGCCGGCGATATAAAGGACGACCTTCCGGAAGGGACTGCCCGAAACCCAATTTCCGAGCGGGCGCCGGCCACTTTCATACACCGCGACAAGTGCCACAACGGCGGCAAACGACATCTGAAAACTGGCGCTCAGAAGGCTCTCCGGCGCGATCAAAAGGATCGCCGTTGCAGCCAGCGCGACGAGACGAAGTGAAATTGCGGTGCGGTCAAAAATTACCGCGACCAGAACCAGCCCGGTCATCAGAAAAGCACGTTGCGTAGGAATCGTCGCACCAGAGAGGATCAAATAGGCAAGCCCGCCAAGGAGCGCTGATGCTGCTGCCCATTTTTTGATCGGATATCGCAAAGCAAGCGGCTCGCGACTCGCTAAGACCAAACGCAATCCAAAGAATAGAATTGCCGCGACAAGGCCCATATGCAGCCCCGAAATTGCGAGAAGATGCGCCAATCCAGAATCACGCATTGCCGTCATGATATCGAGTGGTATCCCGCTCCGGTCACCCGTGATCAATGCTGCCGCTATGGCGCCTGAGGGTTCTGGCGCCGCCATGCGTATTCGTGCACTGATTCTTTGCCTTACGCGAGACACCAGTAACGCTAAGGATTCACCGTCGTCCGAGACGGCGCTTTCAACACGCTGAACACCGCCATACGCAAAACCAACTGCCCCGATTTTCAAGAACCAGGCATAGCGCTGAAAGTCGAAGGCTCCCGGTGCCGCGGGCCTTCCCGGCGGCAGGAGTTTTCCAAACACGCTTATTCGCGAGCCAACTTCCGGCCGGTCGATCGCCCGCAAACGGATACGAACTCGATCTGGCGATTTCTCCTTCGAAAGTTTCTTCAGAGAGACCTGGTCCAGCACGGCGCGTGTACTGTTGGGAAAGGCGTCGATATGTACCACACGCCCACTGATCATCCCGGGACCATAGGGCCGCTCGAGAACGGAAGCCGAGACATTGTGGCTGCGAATTTGAGCGGAAGAAAACCCCAAGGCCAAGAATGCCAGTGCCGCGCCGAAGAGTGCCACATTCGGTCTGTATCGCGCGATGAGAACAACGGTACTCGCGATCACTAAAACAGTCGGCCCGGTCCAAATAGCCGGTTCGGACGTGGCGGAAAAATAGGCACCGATTCCGCACCCCATGAGCACTGGCGCCCAAAGTACCCAACGTTCCCGCTCGGCAGCAAAATATGTTGCCACCGTTTCGTATGGGCCATTAAACCCCATAGTTGCCAATCCGCCGCTCTGCACGACTTTCCTCCTTACCGTTTATGGCAAAAAGGCGGGCTGCTGTGCCAATCAATTTATGCATTCGGGTGGAGAAAGAACGTGTCCGGCCATTCGCCTTCGTGTAAAACGCCCTCGCGAATTATATGGTACGTGAATCTCTTCAATTGAAAGGACCACGCATGACCGTCGTCACGCGTTTTGCGCCATCGCCAACCGGCTTTCTGCATATCGGCGGCGCACGAACAGCACTCTTCAATTGGCTTTTCGCAAAGCACCATGGCGGTGAATTTCTGTTGCGGATCGAAGACACAGACCGCAAGCGGTCCACGCGTGAGGCGATCGATGCAATCCTGGACGGTCTGCGATGGCTCGAACTGGATTGGGACCGAGACGTTTATTTCCAATCCGAACGGGCCGAACGGCACGCCGCGGCGGCGCACGACCTGCACAAAAAAGGCGCAGCCTATTATTGTTATTGCACGCCGGAAGAGTTGGCCGAAATGCGGGAGACGGCCAAAAATGAGGGGCGGTCCATGCGGTATGACGGGCGCTGGCGAGATCGGGATCCTTCGGACGCGCCTGCCGGTATTGCCCCCGTTATCCGCCTTAAGGCGCCACAGGATGGCGAAACCGTCATCGACGACCAGGTACAAGGGCCTGTGCGTGTCGCGAACAAGCAACTAGACGATATGATCTTGCTGCGCAGCGACGGTACACCGACCTATATGCTGTCGGTCGTCGTCGATGACCACGACATGGGCGTAACCCATGTCATTCGAGGCGATGATCATCTGACGAATGCCGCACGCCAGACACAGCTTTTTCGAGCGCTGGGATGGCCGGAACCGACATTTGGGCATATTCCCCTAATTCATGGCGCCGATGGTCAAAAATTGTCCAAGCGCCATGGTGCGCTCGGTATAGATGCGTACAGGGAAATGGGCTACCTGCCCGCGGCCCTGCGTAACTATCTCTTACGTCTGGGCTGGAGCCATGGCGATGACGAAATTATCTCGACGGAGCAGGCGACGGAATGGTTCGACCTCGGCGGCGTCGGAAAATCGCCTTCCCGCATGGATTTCGCCAAACTTGAACATGTAAACGGACAGTACCTCCGCGACACACCCGCTCCAATGCTCGTCGAGTTGATCTCGTCTCGGCTGATGGAAAATTCGGATTTCCCGCTTTCCGTCGTCGCGCGCGAACGTCTCGAAGCCGGCGTTGGCAGCCTCACAGAACGCGCGAAAAACCTGAATGAATTGGCAGCTATGGCCCGCTTCTACGTCTTTGCGCCCGAATATCCGTTAGAAAACGAGAAAGCAGCCAAACTCCTTGGCGATGACGGTTGCGCCCTTCTCTCTTCCTTCGCCACGGACTTGAGCACGGTCGAGCACTGGTCGGCGGATAAACTGGAGGAAACAGCGCGGAACTTCACGGAAAGCCGTGATCTTGGGCTTGGCAAAATCGCACAGCCGTTGCGAGCCGCCCTAACAGGTTCCAATGCGTCGCCAGGTATCTTTGAAGTCCTTCAAGTACTGGGCAAGGAAGAAGCGCTTTCGCGCCTCGCGGCCGTACCCGGCGTTAATAGAACTGCATAGATTCCCATAAAGGAAGGTCGAAAAACCCCGGATACGAAATGCTAACTATTCAGAAATAGGGTGGTTTAGATCGCGTAATGCGACGCAAGCAACGAGGCGAAGAAAGAACGTATCGCGCGTGGCAAATTTGCCCACCGACGATTTGATCTCTATAATATGTGTCAACGCGGAACATGGTTAGCGCCGGTTGCAGAGGAGCAGCGCAATGAGAAAAACCGCACCGCGAATACTTGCAACTAATTGATAATAAAAGAAAGGGCTGCAATGAGTCAGGAAGCGAAAGGCGCCGGAAACGAGTATGTAACGCTGCAGGATCACAGCACGGGCGAAAACTACGACTTGCCGCTTATGCCAGGTTCGATTGGGCCGAAAGTCATTGATGTTCGCTCGCTTTATGGACAAACGGGCCATTTCACCTACGACCCGGGCTATACGTCGACGGGATCTTGCGAATCCAAAATTACCTATATCGACGGTGAAGAAGGCATACTGCTGCATCGCGGATATCCGATCGAGGAACTCGCGGAGAGTAGTTCCTTCTTGGAACTCTGCTTTCTGCTTCTGAACGGCGAACTGCCCAGCAAGTCGGAACGTGCAGAGTTTGAAAACACGATCACGAACCACACGATGGTGCACGAGCAGCTTCTCAATTTATATCGCGGCTTCCGCCGGGATGCCCATCCGATGGCGATCATGTGCGGTGTCGTTGGTGCCCTCTCCGCTTTTTACCATGACTCCACCGATATCAACGATCCGCATCAGCGCATGATCGCGTCACACCGGTTAATCGCCAAGATCCCGACGATCGCTACCATGGCGTACAAATATTCCATTGGCCAACCGTTCGTCTATCCGCGCAACGACCTGAACTACGCCGAGAACTTCTTGCACATGATGTTCTCGGTGCCGTCGGAAGATTACAAGATCAGCCCTGTCGTCTCGCGCGCAATGGACCGGATTTTCATCTTGCACGCGGATCATGAGCAAAATGCATCCACCTCAACGGTGCGCATGGCGGGTTCTTCGGGCGCAAATCCATTTGCCTGTATCGCGGCGGGCATTGCCTCGCTGTGGGGGCCCGCACATGGCGGCGCCAACGAGGCCGTGCTCGATATGCTAAACGAGATCGGTTCGAAAGACCGTATCGGTGAGATGATCGAGCGCGCCAAGGATAAGGACGACCCCTTCAGACTGATGGGCTTTGGCCATCGGGTTTATAAGAACCACGATCCACGCGCTCGCGTGCTGATGAAGAGCGCGCACGAAGTGTTAGGCGAGTTGGGGATCGAGAACGAACCGCTTCTCGAGATTGCGATGGAATTGGAGAAGATTGCGTTGGAGGACGAGTATTTCGTTCAGCGCAAACTGTTCCCGAATGTCGATTTCTACTCCGGCATCATCCTGAAAGCGCTTG
>JAJFJB010000402.1 GCA_021774435.1 Alphaproteobacteria bacterium | reverse complement strand
GGCGAAATGAGCGGTAAGCAGGTATTCGATCGGATTGCCGGAACTTGGACCTATTGGGGTTGGAAAGGCGGCTATTTCGACGCTGAGGCCGATGCGCAAGCCTACTACGACGAAATGCGCTACATGCTGGCCAGCCAAATGGCGGCACCAAATTCACCGCAATGGTTCAATACTGGGCTGCATTGGGCTTATGGGATTGATGGTCCCGCTCAAGGCCATCATTACGTCGATTTCGAGTCCGGCGTTCTGACCCGCGCAAAATCAGCGTACGAGCATCCGCAACCCCATGCCTGCTTTATTCAGTCGGTTGATGACGATCTCGTCAACGAAGGCGGGATCATGGATCTTTGGGTCCGAGAGGCGCGGCTTTTCAAATATGGCTCCGGCACCGGCAGTAATTTTTCCCGCATTCGCGGCGAAGGCGAACCACTTTCAGGCGGCGGCAAATCATCCGGATTGATGAGCTTCCTCAAAATCGGTGACCGCGCCGCAGGTGCGATCAAGTCCGGCGGCACGACGCGCCGTGCGGCGAAAATGGTCATCGTCGATGTCGACCATCCCGATATCGAAAACTACATCAATTGGAAAATGATCGAGGAGCACAAGGTTGCCGCGTTGGTCACCGGCTCCCGGACAAACAGCCAGTTCCTTTCGGCGATTATGGAAGCCTGTCAAGAAGGCAATAAGGAAGACGATGCCCGCTTCGATCCGAAATCGAACTCGGCACTCAAGAAAGCGATTATTGCCGCGCGCAAACGCGATGTCTCGGAGAATTATATCCAACGCATCTTGCAGTTTGCGCGCCAGGGCTACACGTCCATCGAATTCGAAACCTATGACACCGATTGGGATTCAGAAGCCTACCTTACGGTCTCGGGTCAGAACTCGAACAACACGGTCCGCGTGAACAACGATTTCCTCGCCGCGGTCCGCGACGGCAAGGAATGGGACCTGATCAATCGGAAAAATGGCGCTGTTTCGAAGACCGTCAACGCTCGCGATCTTTGGGATCAAATTTCCTACGCCGCGTGGTCTTCAGCCGACCCTGGCATTCAATACGACACGACCATCAATGAGTGGCATACCTGCTCGAATTCCGGCCGCATCAATGCGTCCAATCCGTGTTCTGAGTATATGTTCCTTGACGATACCGCCTGCAATCTGGCGTCGCTTAATCTCATGGCGTTCCAAAACGATCCGTCAGAGAGCGATACGGATGCAGTGCGGTTCGATACCGGAATATTTGAGCATGCGGTCCGCCTGTGGACGATAACATTGGAAATCGCCGTGCTGATGGCGCAATTCCCGTCCAAGGAAATTGCACAGCGGTCTTATGATTATCGGACGTTGGGCCTAGGCTACGCCAATATCGGCGGTCTGCTGATGGGTTCCGGTATACCCTATGACAGTGACACTGGGCGTGCCTTTTGTGGCGCAATCACGGCACTGATGACTGGTGTTGCGTATACGACATCCGCCGAAATGGCTGAGGAATTGGGCGCCTTTCCCGAATATGACCGCAATGCGGAACCGATGCTTCGGGTTATCCGCAATCACCGGCGCGCCGCGCATGGCCACACCGACGGCTATGAAAAACTCAGCGTAACGCCGACACCTCTCGAACAAGACATTTGCCCGGATAAGAACCTTTCCAAGGCCGCAGCACGGGCGTGGGATAAGGCCTTGGCGTTGGGTGAAAAGCACGGCTACCGCAACGCGCAAACCACCGTTATTGCACCAACCGGCACGATTGGGCTGGTGATGGATTGCGATACGACAGGTATTGAGCCTGACTTCGCTCTGGTAAAATTCAAGAAGTTGGCTGGCGGTGGCTATTTCAAAATTATCAACCGGACCGTACCGGACGCCCTTCGGACTCTGGGATACGACGAACGCGAAATTGAAGCCATAGTGTCCTACGCCGTCGGGTTTGGCACCCTTAAGGACGCGCCTGGCGTCAATCATGAAAGCCTCGAGGAAAAGGGTTTCACACCGGAAAATATCGAAGCGGTAGAGTCAGCCCTTGCGGGTGCCTTTGACATCAAATTTGCCTTCAACAAGTGGACGCTGGGCGAAAAATTCTGCACCGATGTCCTTGGCATAAGTGCTATGCAACTCGACGATCTCAACTTCGATTTGCTGGAATCGCTTGGTTTCAGCCAGAAGGAGGTTGATGCCGCAAACACGTACTGTTGTGGTGCGATGACACTGGAAGGCGCTCCCAATCTTAAGGAAGAGAATCTGCCGGTGTTCGATTGCGCTAGTCCCTGTGGCCGTATCGGCAAACGCTACCTCTCGGCCAAGAGCCATATTCACATGATGGCCGCAGCGCAACCGTTCATCTCCGGCGCCATTTCCAAAACCATCAACATGCCGAACGACGCGACGGTGGAAGACTGCAAAAGTGCCTACGAACTCTCATGGCGGCTATGCCTGAAGGCAAATGCGCTCTATCGCGACGGCTCTAAATTGAGCCAACCACTGCAGGCGGTACTGCTTGACGACGACGAAGCGCTGGTTGATGAGACAGCCGATATGCCGCGTGCGGCCGCAGCACCGATCGCAGCAGAGCGGATCGTCGAGCGAATCGTGGAACGCGTTGTCAGCGAGCGTCAACGGCTGCCGAGCCGCCGCAAGGGCTACACTCAAAAGGCGATCGTCGGCGGTCACAAAGTCTATCTCCGAACCGGTGAATACGAGAATGGCAAGCTCGGTGAAATATTCATCGACATGCACAAGGAAGGCGCTGCTTTTCGGTCGTTGATGAACAATTTCGCAATCGCGATTTCAATAGGGCTGCAATACGGAGTCCCATTGGAAGAGTATGTTGAGGCGTTCACCTTCACACGCTTCGAGCCGTCGGGCATCGTGGAAGGGAATGACGCCATCAAAATGGCGACATCAGTCTTGGATTATATTTTCCGGGAAGTCGCGGTCAGCTATCTTGGGCGGAGTGACCTTTCCCACGCACAGCCCGAGGACATACTGCCAGACAGCCTGGGCGATGGCGAAAAGGAAGGTGAATTGTCCAATGACCCGGCGAGAACCATTGCCGCAATTCAACGCGTCGCCAGCACGGGCTTTGTTCGTTCGTCCAACCTCATGGTTATTACCGGCGGTGCGAAAGGGAATGGTGCCGCTCACACGCAAGCATCAGGCGCACTTCAGACCGGAGTTGCGGAAGCTTCTCTAGCAGCAATCGCCGTCAGCGAAACGATTGTTAGCGAGGTCGACGAATCTCTCGAACGCGCCCGCCAAGCACGCGCCAAAGGCTACGAAGGCGATGCGTGCGGCGAATGCGGCAACTTTACCTTGGTAAGGAATGGGACATGCATGAAATGCGTTACCTGCGGCGGCACAAGCGGTTGCTCGTAACGTAGAGGCAACATAGTCGATAGAGCTCCCTGTGACCTTGGGGGTCGGCGGAATGCCGCCCCCATTTTTTTCGGTTGAATGTCAGGGCTCGCAGTCGCTCAAGACTGGGCTTGTTGGTGTTTTTTTGATTTCGATCATTGAGGATTGAGGCGACCAGCTGTATTCAAAATCCTTCGTTACCATACCCTTGCAACCAGGGGGAGGCGCTTTTGAAATCTAAGATTCTACAGTCCCTTCACGAAGATCATGCCAACCAAATGCAGTTGCTCGGCTTTATCGAGGCCGAAGTAAAAGAGATTGAGAGTACAGACGAAGCGCCTAATTTCGAACTTCTTTCTCTCGCCCTTGAATATTGTGCCGATTTTCCTGGCCGCTTTCACCACCCCAAAGAAGATCTGCTATACGAAAAGCTTGTCCAGCGTGCGCCGGAAGTGGCCGGACAAGCCGTCACCTTGACGGAAGAACACGCAGAGCTAAGCAGATTAACGCGGGCATTTTCGACCGCCGTTGGCGATGCAATCGAAGACGGGAGTGTGGGAAAATTGCGATTGGCCGCCGATCAATTTTTAAGGTTTTATCGTCACCACATTGGAATCGAGGAAGCTGAAATCTTTCCGAGCGCGCGCCGTGCGCTAACTGACGAAGATTGGAATGCCATCAATAACAGCTATGAAGAACTCTCCGATCCCTTGTTTGGCGAACATACCCGGCAATCGTATATCGCTTTGCAACGACGGATCCTAGAACGCGCCGCTGGATACCGTCACCAGACACCATAGGAAGATGGATCAAGCCGAGCGTGCCGGTTAGACTGACTGCAGAGACGGAAGCAAAATTTGGAGACAGTCCTATGGCCGGAAGTATCGATGCGCGCTTAAAAGAGTTAGGGATCGACCTGCCCGAGGCGGCAGCACCAGTGGCAAATTACGTCCCCTATGTCATCGATCATAAGCAGTTATGGGTTGCAGGGCAGGTCCCGTTCTGGAATGGCGCCGTCAAATATACCGGCGTTGTGGGACAGGACGTCTCGATTGATCAGGCCGTCGACGCGGCCCGCGTCTGCGCCCTTAACATTCTGGCACAGGCCAAAGCGGCGCTTGGCAACCTCGACAATGTCGTTCGCATTATAAAATTGGGTGGCTTCGTTAACGGGGCGCCCGGTTTCACCGACCAACCAAAAGTAATCAATGGCGCGTCCGACCTACTTGTCGAGATTTTCGGCGATAAGGGTCTTCATGCCCGTTCTGCTGTCGGATCCGCGGGCCTGCCACTTGGTGTTCCCGTCGAAATAGACGCCGTGATCGCCATCGCCTAGCCCGCTCTACAACAGTTCCACGCAGTTGTTAAATCGCCAGTGACGATGCCGACAAACGCCGACCCGGTCTAGTTGACCTGTTTCTCCTGCCCTTCCCAATAGGGTTTACGAAGTTCGGTTTTTAGAATTTTTCCTGCGCCAGAAAGCGGCATCGGCTCATCGCGGAAGGTTATGGCCTTCGGGCATTTGAAGCCGGCGATTCGTTCGTGGCAGTGTGCGATGATCGTTTCCGCATCGACGGTTTCCCCTTCTCGAAGGCGAACGATAGCGTGAACCTGTTCGCCCCACTTGGCATCGGGAATGCCAATAACGGCGGCTTCGGCGACGGCACCAAACTGATGCAGGATATCCTCGACCTCCGCAGAATAGATATTTTCTCCGCCTGAGATAATCATGTCCTTCACACGGTCGACGATATAAACGAATCCGTCCTCGTCCATATATCCGCCATCGCCCGACCGCATCCAGCCGTCCCGGATTGCCGCCGCCGTGAGCTCCGGTTGATTCCAGTAACCAAGCATGACATTCGGGCCCCGGACACAGACCTCGCCGACCTCTCCACGGGGCATCTCATTGCCATCTTCGTCACAAATCTGAACTTCGACACCCAGCGCTGCTCGGCCCGCCGCCTTGTACTTACCAGCATTTGGCCCCTCGAAGACATGATACTCCGGCCCTGTATGCGTCGAGAGCGGCGCGCATTCCGTCTGTCCATAGGCATGGGTAAATTCGCAATTCGGGATGACCTCCATAGCCCTGCGGATGACCGCTTCCGGCATTGGGGAAGCGCCATAGGCCACTGACTTCAGACTAGAAAGATCAAACTTCTTGATGTTGGGGTGATTGACCAGCGCATTCATCATCGTCGGAACAAACAAACCATGCGTGACCTTGTGCTCTTCGATCGTCCGCAAACTATCTTCAGGCGTGAAGCCGGGAATGAAGATGTGGACACCCGTCACCATCGTGACACCGAACACGGCAAGGCCGTCCGCGATATGAAACATCGGCGCCGCATGCAGCCATCTTATGCCCGGCCGGAAATGCATGCCGCCAATGACGTTGTAGCTGTTACATATAAGATTGGTATGGCTCAGCATAACGCCCTTGGAGCGGCCGGTCGTGCCGCCGGTATAGAACAGGCCGGCCAGATCATCGCCACAGCGCAGCGCATCGGGGACGGGGTCCTCCGCTGCCAAAATGGCTTCGTAATTATGCATGCCTTCAGGAGTTGGACCGTCGCCCATATACACTACATCGCGAACGGTTTCGAGTTGCCCTTCGAGCGCACCCAGCATGTCGAGAAAATTGTCGTCGATGAACAGAACTTCCGTACCTGAATCATTGAGCCAGAAGGCGACCTCGGGCGCCGCCAAGCGAATATTTACGGGTACGAAAACGCCACCTGCCCACGGCACGGCATAAAAATATTCGAAATACCGATCACTGTTCAGCGCCAGCACCGCGACCCGCTCACCGCCGGTTATACCCAACTGACGCAACGCTCCCGCCAGCTTAGCAACCCTTTCGCCACATTCGTTCCAAGTTCGTACGCGTCCGGCGCACAGCGTCGCTACGCCTCTGCCATCGATCTGAACTGTTCGCTTCAACGCCTGCGTCAGATACATTGTCTCCCCTTCCGACTCTTCGTTCGGTCAGAAGGCATCATAGCAAGGTTCCGGGCACCTTTGCAGTGCGAGCGGAAATTTCAATGTCTATATACTGATCGCGCAAATCAAAACTATTGCGTCAATGAACTGTCGTTAACGGTGAGCGCAACGGAATTTCCCCATCCCACTTACCATACGCTTGCGTCCGACGTGGAAGCGTCATCCCATGCCGTCGCATGAGCTTGGCCAATTGTGTCCCTGCCTCCAACAGCGCGCCGACGCCATCGTTATGAACAAGCCACGCCGCGCGTGCCTTGGCCGCCGCAGGCTCAGGCCATTGGCAAGCCGAAATCAAACTCACCAGACGGAGCTCATCGGCTGAAAGACAGGAGCAGCAGACTTGATGCATCCGCATACCGCGCCGTGCATGGCATTGGAAACCGTCAATTAGCCGGACGAAACCAGCAAGAGCAATCGTGCCGTCTCGACCGTTGAACGCACGTCCGAATTCCTTCCAGACCAATGTCCACTGCGTGCCATCATTTTGGCGTAGTCCTCGGACCCAACGTCGAAGCGTCCAAACAATCAGGCGTTCCGAGTCATCGAGATCCATGGTCGATGTCGGCAGACCAACGTCTTCCGAAGTAGTCGCGAGTTGTGGCATCGGTAAACATTCCTTTACATGTAGGTTTCAGTTTAATTGCTATTAATAATCATTCTCAATAATTTTAGAAAGATATTTATGCAACTCTCTTTCCGCCCTTAAACCCAAAAAGCTCCCAACGTGCAATTATTACGATATATTAAAAATTTTGATCGTCTTTTTAGAAACGCCCCATAAAACCATGCTCTCCATAATTCCCTGCAAATTAAAATTCTCGAATTTCGGCACATTGCAGCCCGTGACCATCCTCGATATTCTTGTTTTGTTCTCATTAGAATTGGGGAGAAACAGATGGCTAGTCGCGGGCGGCAGAACGCGGCACGTCAAATCATCGGGCGGCTCGACACGTTCAAACATCATCTGATCGACATGATCGTCGCTTCGGAAGCGGCCGATACCGAAATTTATGCGAAAGCGCTGCTTGTACGCGCTGCAACCGATGCCTTGATTGCCGAATACGCCGATTTACTGGACTACCCTCCCCCCGCAGTCCTGCCGTCGACCGCGCACTATCTGCGCGAACGTGAAAACGACGATCAAAAGACCCTCGCCGAACTCATCAACGACGGAGAAGACGATTAAGACACGCCTGGGATTTCCCGAGAGGCTGTGGACGCGCGCGCAACCGGCAGCCTAATCTGATACAATTCCAATTTTCCACAAAGCAGCAAAACGATGACCATTCGAAAAATCGCCCGCATGGGACATGAGGTTCTGCGTGAAGTTTCCCAGCCGATCGGCGATCCAACAGCCCCGGAAATTGCCGCACTAGCGCAAGACCTAATCGACACATGCGAAGACGTCGGCGGGAACGGAATCGCGGCGCCCCAAGTCTATGAACCGAAGCGCATGTTCGCGTTCCGGGTACGGCACGGCGTCATGCCCGACGGCGCGAACATGAGGGAAATCCCCTGGACCATTGTCATCAACCCGACGCTCACTTTTCTGGCCGACGACAAGAAACTTTATTGGGAACGCTGCCTTTCCTTGCCGGGCCTCTATGGGCAGGTTCCGCGTTTTACCAAGCTCCGGATGGAGGCGTTTGGACTCGATGGCGAAAAATATACGATGACAACGTCCTATTTCCTCGCGCGCCTGTTGCAGCACGAATATGACCATTTGGACGGAATCCTATATCCGATGCGAATGCAGGATATGGCGAATTTCGGCTTCGTTTCGGAACTCGGCCCCGCCTCCTACCCAGTATTTCCGTTCGACGCAGAGGATTTTGTTGACCCCGAAATCGAGTAGCCTCACCCAAATAGAACGCTTTTTTTAATCCACCCGCTAATTGTTCTGCTGCGGCTCTTGCTCTCGGCGTGCAGCCGACTAGTCTTAAAGAAGTCGTCATGAAGGAGTCCCCAATGCCGGACGGGCGTGAGCCAATAGCCGTCAGAATCCTGGAAAATATTAGCGCAATCAAGGCGGCAGAGTGGGACGCTTGCGCTGGCACGGATAATCCTTTCGTCAGTTACACGTTTTTACGTGCGTTGGAGGAAAGTGGCTCTGTTGGAAAAGAAAGTGGTTGGCTACCGCAACATTTAGCGATCGAGGACGAAGCGGGCCGATTATTGGGTGCCGTACCACTATATCTGAAGAGCCATTCGCAGGGCGAATATGTCTTCGATTGGGGTTGGGCCGATGCCTATGAGCGCGCCGGTGGTCGCTACTATCCGAAGCTTCAAGCCGCCGTGCCATTCTCTCCGGTGGCCGGGCCTCGTCTTCTGGTAAGGCCCGGAGATACCGCGAGCACGATAAGATCCGCACTGACCGCCGGTCTAGTCGAAGTCGCGACGCGCTATGGTGTTTCTTCCGTGCACGTCACCTTTGCCACCGAAGAAGACGCAGATTGGCTCGAATCAGCCGACTTCCTGATCCGGCACGGCCATCAATTCCACTGGCAAAACGCAGGCTACAAGACCTTCGACGATTTCCTGGCAAACCTATCCAGCAGGAAACGCAAAAATATCCGAAAAGAACGTCGTAAGGTTGCGGAGTCGGGGATTCGCATCGACACGCTGACGGGCGACGATATTCGGCCTCACCACTGGGATGAGTTCCATCGTTTCTACGTCAATACCTACGACAGAAAGTGGGGCTACCCCTACCTCACGCGGGATTTCTTCGCCCAGCTGGGGGAGCAGATGGCGGATAAAGTTGCACTGGTGCGGGCTGAAATCGACGGCCTGGCGATCGCCGGCGCGCTTAACCTCATCGGATCGGATGCATTATACGGCCGCAATTGGGGTTCTGCGGGTGCCTATCGCTTTCTACACTTCGAAGCCTGCTATTACCGGGCAATCGATTTCGCGATTGAGCGGGGCTTGACGACTGTCGAGGCTGGTACGCAAGGTCCTCATAAGATCCAGCGGGGTTACCTCCCACAACGCACCTATAGCGCTCATTGGATTCGAGATCAGGGTTTCCGCGATGCCGTTGCGGACTATCTGGAACGGGAACGCCGTGCCGAAGCGGGAGAAGTCGTCGCGCTCGATGAACTTTCTCCCTTCCGCCGCACCGAAAACGACTAATCCCTAACGAATAATTAATGAATTCTACGTTATCGTGACCGCCGTCACAGCGTCGAAAGTGATGGTTGCGCATAACCATATGCAATATCGACCAACTGCGCGCGGCAATGTCGTGTAACTGTCCGGTTCTTGACGTCGTTCCGACACAATTGCGGACTAATTTGAGTATGAAAACGAAAGTACAGGTAGTGTTGTTATGACAACGTTGAATTTTACCGGATTTAAGCGCGCGCAACGGCGCACATTCACAAAAATGGCCCCCGCCTTCGTCTATGTTGGTCTGGTCGCCGTTTCCCTTGGGATCATTGGCACACTCAGCGTTCTTTCGCTATCGGCCTGACACCCCAAAGTCACCGGTTACGGTTTCGCCTTTAGCCAGATCGCGAATCCAAAGGAAATAGCGCGCTGCCTGTCGGCACTTTGCGATTCGAGAGACTTTAGCCTCCGGAATTGAGCCGAGAGAAATCTCGAAAAGCGAAAGAAACTCACCCGATTAGACAAACACCAATGGCAAAATAACGCCAGCCGTGCTGCCGCCTAGGTTTCAATCAGTGCCGGAACCTTTTTCCCACCCGATTTCGACCGCGGTTTTGACGCCGTAAAAGTGAAGGCAAGTTCCCCGTCCTTGAGGATGACCTGCACGATACCGCCCTTGGAAAGTTCGCCAAACAACAGTTCCTCGGCGAGCGGCTTTTTGATGTTCTCTTGGATCACCCGCGCAAGAGGCCTGGCACCGAATTTCGGATCATAGCCTTTATCCGCGACCCAATCGCGCGCTTCCGCGTCGAGCTCGATCGTAACATTGCGGTCGGCAAGCTGTCCTTCCAGTTCCATAATGAATTTGTCGACAACACGATGCACAACGTCCGGCGACAAGGCAGCAAAACCGATGACCGCATCAAGCCGATTGCGGAACTCGGGCGAGAACATACGGTTGATCGCTTCCTCGTCATCCCCCATCCGCTCATCGCGCGCAAAGCCCATTGCCGGCTTGGCCAAGTCGGCCGCCCCCGCATTTGTCGTCATGATCAAGATGACATTGCGGAAATCAACCGACTTGCCGTTGTGATCGGTCAGTTTGCCGTGATCCATGACCTGCAGCAGAACATTAAACAGATCGGGATGAGCCTTTTCAATTTCATCGAGCAACAGCACGGAGTGCGGATGCTGGTCGATCGCATCCGTCAAAAGGCCACCCTGGTCGAAGCCGACATAACCCGGCGGCGCCCCCAGCAGACGCGAAACGGTGTGGCGCTCCATATATTCCGACATATCGAATCGGGTGAGCTCAATACCCATCGTCATGGACAGTTGGCGCGCAACCTCCGTCTTACCAACGCCGGTCGGCCCCGAGAACAGATAACTTCCAATCGGCTTCTCCGGTTCGCGTAATCCGGCGCGCGACATCTTTATCGCCGTCGCAAGGGCATCGATAGCCTGATCTTGGCCGAAAACAACTGTCTTGAGGTCTCGTTCAAGACTTTCCAGCGATTCGCGATCGTTGCGCGATACCTGCTTTGGCGGGATTCGGGCCATCATGGCAACCACCGCCTCAACATCTTTGACACCGATGGTTTTCTTGCGCTTCGATTCCGGCAGCAGCATCTGCGATGCCCCGACTTCATCGATCACGTCGATCGCCTTATCCGGCAGTTTGCGATCATTGATATATTTTGATGCCAGATCGACCGCAGTCTTGAGCGCTTCACTGGTATAGCGAACCTTGTGATGCTCTTCGTAATACGGTTTCAAACCGTTGAGAATTTTAATCGTGTCCGCGACCGATGGTTCGGTAACATCGATCTTTTGGAAGCGGCGCACCAGCGCCCGGTCTTTTTCGAAATGGTTGCGAAATTCTTTATAAGTCGTCGAACCAATGCAGCGCAAAGATCCACTCTGCAACGCTGGTTTCAAAAGGTTGGACGCATCCATCGCGCCGCCACTTGTCGCACCAGCGCCAATCACCGTGTGGATTTCGTCGATAAAGAGAACAGCGCCCTCTTCATCCTCGAGCTCCTTAATGACTGCCTTGAGACGCTCCTCGAAGTCACCTCGATAGCGCGTGCCGGCCAGCAGAGCGCCCATATCAAGTGCATGGATTGTCGCGTTTTCCAGTACGGCCGGGACTTCTCCATCGACGATTCGTTTCGCCAAGCCTTCCGCTATCGCTGTTTTCCCAACGCCTGGATCACCGACATAAAGTGGGTTGTTCTTAGTCCGGCGGCACAGCACCTGGATCGTTCGGTCAATCTCGTTCTTGCGGCCGATCAAGGGATCAATTTTCCCGTCCTTTGCCTTCTGGTTGAGATCAACACAATAGGCATCAAGCGCTTCGTTGCCCTTCTTGTTCACTTTTTCAGCAGATGCATCCTCATCGGCGCCGCTCACGCCTGACGGTTCGGCTTCACCGGGTACTTTCGCGATTCCGTGGCTGATATAATTCACCGCGTCAAAGCGGGTCATATCCTGAGCCTGCAAATAATACACCGCGTGGCTCTCCCGCTCGGAGAACATCGCGACCAACACATTTGCACCTGTAACTTCCTCACGGCCCGAGGACTGCACGTGGATCGCAGCGCGTTGCAGCACGCGTTGAAATCCTGCCGTCGGCTTTGGATCTTCGACCAGGTTGGCGACCAGCATCTCAAGCTCGCCATCGAGATACTCGCTCAACTCTTTTTGCAGCTTTTCGATGTC
>JAJFJB010000401.1 GCA_021774435.1 Alphaproteobacteria bacterium | reverse complement strand
CGGCGGCGCCGCTTCCTGCGCGAGAGCTTCGTATGCTGCCGAAAGTCGTTGAACATGGCTTTACTCATTTTAGGCTGGAATTGCGCGTTCTTGTGGGAACCGCGTGCGATGAACCTCTGCCGCCCGCCCGGTGGCATCCTGTGGAGGAATTGGCCGATGTGGCATTGCCGACGGTCATGAAGAAGGTCGTTGCGCACGCCCTCGCCGAAATATGATACTTTTCCCAAGCGGGCGGAGACGGTTTGGCAAGGAGTTGAAGATATGACCGACACCATGGCCTCTCGGACTAATTTCGATACGGATCTATCGGTGCGGATCCGTGCGGTGGAAACGATACCGTTGCATATTCCGTTCGGTTCGCCGTTTCAGATCGCCACGGCACGGGAGTCGAGTCGTGAGTTTCTGGAAGCCTTGATCGTTCGCGTCCACACCGATCAAGGCGTCTTCGGCATCGGTGAAACTCAGGCTTGGCGGCGGCAAGGCAGTGCCGAATTGTTGCCCAACCTGATGCATTCCATCCACGGCCAATTTGAACCCTTGTTGGTTGGCCGTTCACCGTTCGATGTCAATGCGATCATGCAAGATTTGAACGCGACGCTTTACAATTCGCTCTACGCGCAGGCGGCAATTGGCGATGCGCTTTACGATTTGATTGGAAAATTTCTCAATGTGCCGGTGCATGTGCTGCTCGGCGGTAAATCCCGTGATCGTGTTCGTGTTGGTGCCGTCCTTTCAATGAAACCGACGGTGGAAGAACTCGTCGAGTCCGCGCAAGCATTTTACGAACGCGGATTTCGGCATTTCGGGCTTAAAATCGGTATCGATCCCGCCGCCGATTTGCGAAACGCGAGGGCGCTGCGCGAAACATTTGGTGATGGCATCGTGCTGCGGGTCGATGCCAATGCGAGCATGAATTTCGATGCCGCGGCGAACTTGTTGCGCAAGCTCGAACCCTTCGATATCGATGTCGCGGAACAGCCCATCGCGATTTGGGACGTGGATGGGCTCGCGGCGTTGTCGCAGGCGGTTGCGATGCCAATCATGGCCGATGAATCCGTGTCCACCGATCACAGCCTGCTGGACATCATCAAGCGGCGCGCGGCGACCGTTGTGCAGACGAAGACAGCCAAGAATGGCGGTATTCACTACATAAAGCGGCTTTGGAATTTGGCCGAAGCGGCGGGAATGCGGATTTATCCGGGCAACCATCCCAGCACCAGTATCGCGACGTCGGCGGTGGCGCATATGTGCGCCGCATCACCGATACCAGTTATGGAGGGCGTCTTTGCAGTGGGGATGAGCGGTGCTTTGGCCGATGATATTGCGGAAAATTCCATCCGCCCTATCGACGGGGAAGTGCCCGTGCCTGACGGGCCAGGCCTCGGTGTGACGCTCGATGAAGACAAACTCGCAAAATACCGCATAGAGGTTTGAACGACCGGTTTTGAGAGTGGCTGGGTGACAACAAGCGAAAACGGCCCAATTCGGGGCGGTAAACGGGAACGCGCTCATCCGGCTATCCAACGGTGCCGTGAACATCCTGACAACTGAAGTCCTCACGGAGCTCAAGGATGCGATCGACAAGGCGAAATCCGAGATTAGATCAGAATAATCCACACCGCGGGTCGTTATTCGGTGACAATCGCGGAAGGAATTAGGGAGATGACGATGAATGCACCGGTTACAGCACGCAACCTTGGCCCGATTTCTGGCAAAGCCCATGTCGCCGGTGATAAGCGTTCCGAACTCTGGTCACGGACGATTCCGGATCTGCTCAAAAGCACGGTCGTCCGCTTTCCGTCGCTGGAGGCGGCTGTCTTCGTGGAGCAGAATATCCGTTGGAGCTGGTCCGACTTCGACCGTGAGGTCGATGCGCTCGCGGCCGGTTTTTTAAAACTGGCGCTGAAGAAAGGCGACCGGGTCGGTATCTGGTCGCCCAACCGGTCGGAATGGTTGCTGACCCAGTTCGCCACCGCGCGGATCGGGCTCATCCTGGTGACGATTAACCCGGCGTACCGGTTGTCGGAAGTCGAGTATGCCCTGAACAAGGTCGAATGTGCGGCGCTGGTGACGGCGGCGACCTTCAAATCGAGTGACTATATCGAGATGCTGAAAACGCTCGCGCCGGAACTCAATACGTGCGTGGCGGGCGATCTGAACGCCGAAAAACTACCAAGCTTGAGATCGGTCATCCGGATGGGCAGCGAAGCTACCCCTGGTATGTTCAATTTCGATGCCATTGTCGACAGCGGCCGCGACGAGCCCGTCGAGACTCTCGATGTAATCTCCGCCACCCTTCAGCCGGACGACGCCATCAACATCCAGTTTACCTCGGGTACGACGGGGGCGCCGAAGGGTGCTACTCTAACGCATGTGAACGTGGTCAATAACGGGCGTTTCGTCGTCGAAGCGCAATACTTGACGGAGACGGACCGGCTATGCATCCCCGTTCCATTATATCATTGTTTCGGCATGGTGATGGGCACCCTGGGCTGTACGGCCACGGGCGCCACGATGGTCTTTGCCGCGGAAGCCTTCGACCCCGACACGACATTACGGGCGCTCGCGTCGGAAAAATGTACCTCGGTTTACGGCGTGCCGACCATGTTCGTCGCGATGCTTCAGCATCCGGAAGTTGGCAACATGGACTTGTCCGCCATGCGCACCGGGATCATGGCCGGCGCGCCATGCCCGACCGCGGTGATGAGACAATGTGTGACGGATCTGAATCTATCCGAGGTAACGATTGCCTATGGCATGACGGAAACCAGTCCGGTGTCATTCCAGACCGCCGCGGACGATCCGCTTGACCGGCGTGTCTCCACCGTGGGCCGTATTCACCCGCATGTGGAATGCAAGATCGTCGACGAGAACGGCGAAACCGTCGCCCCCGGCATCCAGGGGGAGCTCTGCACACGTGGTTATTCTGTGATGAAAGGCTATTGGGGCGATCCCGAGCGAACGGCCGAGTCCATTGATTCCGAGTGCTGGATGCATTCCGGTGATCTCGCCGTATTCGATGAGGAGGGCTATTGCAATATCACGGGACGGGTCAAGGACATGGTGATCCGGGGCGGCGAAAATGTCTATCCCCGCGAGATAGAAGAATACCTATACCGACATCCTGCCGTGCAGGAAGTACAAGTCTTCGGCGTGCCCGATCCGGAACGCGGCGAAGAGATATGCGCCTGGATCGTGCTCAAGGCGGATCAAACGGCCGACGAGGAAGAGATTAAGGCGTTTTGCAGAGGGCAAATCGCGCATTATAAGATCCCGCGCTACGTGCATTTCCGAACCGAACTGCCGATGACCGTCACCGGCAAGCCGCAGAAATTTATTATGCGTGAGCAGGCTTCACGCGAACTGGGCTTGACGGAGAACGTAACGGCCTGATTTTGTGGAATGCTCAAAATGTTCTGTCGAACCCCGATCGACTTTCTCAGTTACACGAAAGCCGATTCGTGAGGGCGATGCAAAACGACCTCTAGTGCAGTTCCGCACGGACTTTCTGCCGGAGAATGTCGATGGGCTTGGGCTTCCCTTCTACATTGAGACACCAGAACGTCCAGCCGTTGCAGCTCGGTGCGCCTTGCACGGCGGCGCCGACCTGGTGAATAGAGCCGCGATGGTCAGCGGATATCACTGTGCCGTCAGCGCGTACTTTTGCAGCCCATCGGCGGCAAGGACTGGTTAAAATATCGCCTGCCGATAGTAAGCCTCGTTCGACAAGCCAGCCGAAAGGTATCCGAGGTTCGC
>JAJFJB010000041.1 GCA_021774435.1 Alphaproteobacteria bacterium | reverse complement strand
CTCATCGAGGCGATACGAATAGAAAAACTGATCTTGACCCGTCTCCAGCCGACCCATCATCGCGTTGCCCTCCCGAAAAATAATAGGAAGACGGAATCACAGCTTCAAACGCCGATCAAGATACAGTTTTGCAACAGAATCAAGGCAAGAGCGGAAGTCGATTTCCAGGAGCCTGACAGCCGCTTGCAGCCAAGCCCGGGCTTCCGGACAACGTTCCTGTTACGTCTGCAACTGAGGCAACGCCAGAGCTAACCACACGGAAAGCCAACATTGATTGCAGATCCAGCGAAACATTCATCCGTTATTCCGAGAAACATGCCGGTTTGAACCCAATTCTCGTTAATCTTTTCCTGCCTTGAAGAATCACTTATCCATTGCTGGGTGCCGGAGGATGAGTTGATGCTATCTCGCGACTTATTGGGCGATATCCCCAAGACTTATCGATTTTTGACAGGGTCACCCTTTAATTTTGGGGAAACGAAGCGGATCCTGCTGGGGCTTATTCAGTTGGTTGATCGGGACGCAGATCGAATCGATTGGTCGAAGAAAGATAAATTGCGGACAGCCTTTAGAGCGATCTGTGAGGCAGCCGAGGAGGTGGAACGTGATCTCGAACATGATCTGAGGATGGCCTTATATGACGCGGACGAAGCGACGGAAGACGACGTATTAAGCGGTCGGTTCGCTGAGGCTCAGGAACCATGGAGGGGTATCGGCAAACGAATCACAGAGCTTCGGCTAGCGCTCGGCGATGCAACCGCTGACCGCAAGTGGCGCGATACCTTGATCGCCCTACGCGACGGCAAGATCACACTGCGGGCTGCCCTATGCACTCATGCTTCGGTAAAATACGCGCTGCGGTGCGGCTTGATTGATCTGCGACGTAATTTGGCTCGCAACAGAAGTTTCCAAAGGGGTGCGCGTCAGAGCCTCTTCAATCCGACCCCGAATAACAGCAAAACACAGCTAGGAGCTGTTTCGCTTAATCAAGGCGAGATCCGACTACTTTCAAAGGTCGATACGCATTGGCTGCATCTTCTGGAACAGAACACCAGACTCCGACGCCTTGCAATCTTGCAAGTACTTAAAGAAAAGGTTTTCAAGAACCCTAGGGGGCGTCGCGTGGAACGCGAGGTAGAAGGTTTTGTACGTCGGTTCTGCGATATCTGCGAAGAGTGTTCCGGAACAAAACCGACAGCGTCGTTGCACGAGACCTCTATAACGGGCTCTTACGGTGGCAAAGTCCGGGCGAGTGCCGGTATCCTTTTACTGCAAGCGTGCCTCGAGCCGTTAGGTTACGTTCTTGGCGAAGCGAGATGTAAAGACATTCTGCTTACAGTGCTCAGCTCAAAAGACTGATTTTGCAGAATTTTTCAGTCTAGAGTTTTCCAACATATGGATGGTTTGTCGCGGTCTTTACGAAGATCGCATGAACGGTCGAACCAACAAACCAGGGAAGCATTTGATTGGGCGGGACAAACAGCCATCCGCACAATTCAATTCGAAGATCTATATCAAGCTTGCCCGCTTGCTCGCCCGCGCGGCGGCCCGCGATCATTTGTGCGCTGAAACCGAATCCGAGCTTGGCGATCGTCCAGCAGGCGAGAATACCGAGAATGAATGATTTTCCGTGACGATAATATTCATACTGCCAATCGATAGAATAGTTTACGTTTTAGGAAAGTAACAATGAACAATAGAGACCGTATTGTTATGTAATGTATTCCCAATAAATCATATTTACTGTTGATTTGTTTCCCAATGTGACATTAATTATTTGCAACCTTGCGAAAGGTAAAGGCCATGACCCAACGGAAGTGTCGATATGATTTCGTCGAAGACCGTGTGCCCAGCGTGGCGCAAATCATGGATCGTGTCGCGCAAAGCACGGATTCATTGGTTCTCAAGCGACAAGCTCAGTTGAAGACAAGCTTACGGCGACTGATCAAACACGGAGGCCTGGATCCCGAGAGGATTCCTTTCATCCCGCCGGTGATGCAGGGTGTGTTCCAGCGAGTTTCCATATCGGAAACTGGCCTGTCCAAAAAATCCATTCAGAATGACCGCAGCAACGTCCGATTCCTGCTGGGTCATTTTGGGCTGAGTAACCTGGGACAGTATCGGGTGCCGCTTGAAGGGGAGCATCGGGAACTCTTCGCGAAGCTTGGAGATCGGCATCTGAAGGCGGGCATCTCGCGGCTGTTGCGCTTCGCCCAGGTCCACGGTGTCGCACTGGCGGAGATCGACGATTTTGTTGCTGCGCAGTTTCATAATGCCCTGGTTCAGGAGGGCGTTTTGAAGGACCCGCAAACCTCCTGGCGTTCGGCGCTACACAGTTGGAACAAGGTGCGAGATCTATTTCCCGATCTGGGCTTGCAGGCACTGACGCCGCCTCGACGGTCGGATCATTGGGGGTGCCCATGGAATGTCTTTCCGCAATCGCTGGTCAATGAGATCGAAAATTACTTCACAGTACGCAGCGAGGTGGGCGATTTGTTCGATCCGGATGCACCAGATGTTCTATTGCGGCCGCGCACGATCGAGACGCAGAGGGACTGGCTTCGCGTTCTGGCAAGTGCGGCGGTCCGCAGCGGTGTGGACATCGCGTTGATTACGTCGCTAACCAAATTGGTCGATCCGCAGACGGTGGAGGCTGCCCTGCGGTGGTACATGAATGATCATAAAGGCAATTGCACGGAATACCCTGTCATGCTCGTTGCGCAGGCGGCAACTGTGGCCAAGGCCCTGAGGCGACCCGAGGCGGACATCGATCGTCTTGGGAAGCTTGTGAAGAAGTTGCGCCGTTTTGTAAAGCACGCCGGCAGCGAGCCGCGTCGGCTGGACCGGCTGGAACAGTTCGAATCGCGGCAGAACGAGCTGCGGATTGTGGCCCTCAGTGACCATGTCGTCGCCACGATTACGCGCAAGAATACCTTGCCGTCCCCGCAGGACCGGCTCGCGGTGCAAATGGCAGTGGTCCATGAGTTATTCCTGACAACCAGCCTACGCCGAAGCAATGTCGTGGCGCTCGATTTGGATCGACATTTCATTTGGCCGGACGGGCCGGATGGCAAACGATGCCTTATCCGCATTCCGGGTAATGAGGTCAAGAACCACGACAGCCTGCACAAGGAACTGCCGGAACATGTTATCGACCTGATACGTCTCTATCGTGCACGATATCGTTCGGATAGTTCCTCTGCATGGTTGTTCCCGGGTCGTAACGGACAGCATAAGCGGCCGAGCACGCTGACCCAGCAATATGGCGCGTTCGTCAAACTTTGGACCGGGCTCGAAGTGACACCGCACCTGATGCGCTCGTTCGCGGACAAGCTTTACACCGATCGGCATCCCGAGGGCGGCGAGGTGATGCGCCGTCAGCTCGGGCATCGCTCTCCGGAAACCCGGATTGGCCACTACGCCGATCCCAGGTCACGTGCTGCGGGCCGCGCCTATCAGAAACTGTTTCTCGAGGAACGCAAGACCGCCCTGGATGATCCAACACTGTTCGTCAGCCCAACCGTTGCACTACGAACCGGCAAGGGGCGTACGGCCAATCCTGACCAGGACGTCATACGATGAGCTCGCTAGGGTTGGTGTGTCGCAACTGGCCGGCTTCCTGGCAGACGCGGTGGCAGGCAGTTCGGGCGAGCGACGGCGATGTCTTTGGCGAAGATGGCGAAGGCGCCCACTGGGCACCCGACACTGAACGGGTCATCCGGCGCCGGATCGAACTGTTCTTTGGCCACCTTGACCGATTAGGGTTGATCGATCCGAAGAAGACGTTAGATCACTATCTGACGGATCCCGTGCTGAGGCCGTTTATCGAAGAGCTGCAAGCGCGCGTCGCGCCGGTAACGGTCGCCGGTTATCTTCGCGATATCCGTATCGGCCTCAAGGCGATGCAGCCGAATCTCGACGATAGTGTCATCAAATTAGTTGCGGGACGGTTGAAGCGTACTGCACGCCCGACACGCGAGACCGTGCCGCACGGCATCAAGCCAAGCGACCTGTTCCTCGCCGGCATAGATCGTATGACGCTGGTAGATGCGGCGATCTATGAGAAAGAGGATGTGAGAGCCGTCCAGTATGGCGACGGGCTCGCCATGGCGATTCTGGCCTCGGTGCCAATTCGGCTTCGGAATCTGATCGGTCTGAAGCTCGGATCAAGTCTGAACAGTGTTGACGGCATATACCGTATCGTTCTGTCCGCACAGGAGACCAAGGGTAAGCGTCCCTATGCAGGGGAGTTGCCGCAAGCTCTCACCGCGTATGTCGATCGCTACATCGGTCGCCACCGCCACAAGCTACTCAATGGCAAGACCTGCAATCATCTCTTCATCTCCTGCTACCGCGGGCCGATGAGCGGTAACGCCATGCGCGGCAGGTTCAAGGACGCGACGAAGCAGATGCTCGGCGTTGCAATCACGCCGCATCAGGCCCGCGCAATGGCCGCCACCGCGATCGCCATCGAATTCCCGGAGAAGATTGGCATCGCGACCCCGTTGCTGGGTCATGCAAAGCAAAGCACCACCCAGACGCATTACAACATGGCGGGACAGATCTCCGCCGGACGTGATTACAACACCGCGCTCGACGAGTGGCGCACAGAAGCCAGCGATGCTCTACGCAAAGGCAAAATATTCGAGGAAGGCTCATGAGAACTGTGATCTACGCTCGCTACTCCTCTGACCTGCAATCCGCATCGTCGATTGAAGATCAAGTGCGGCAGTGCAAAGCGCTGATCGAGCATCAGGGCTGGCAGCTTGAAGAGGTGTTCGCCGACCGGGGCATCAGCGGCGCCAGTATATTGCGGCCGTCCTATCAGGCCCTGCTGGAAGGCGCACGTAACAAAGCCTTTGATGTCGTCGTCGCCGAGGGCCTCGATCGCCTGTCGCGTGACCAGGAGGACGTGGCCGGACTCTACAAGCAGCTCAGCTTCGCCGGCGTAAAGCTCATCACCCTGGCCGAGGGCGAGATCAATGAACTGCATGTTGGCCTCAAGGGCACGATGAACGCGCTGTTCCTCAAGGATCTCGCTCAAAAGACGCGGCGTGGACTGGAGGGGCGCGTCCGGCAGGGCCGTTCCGGCGGCGGCCTGTGCTTTGGATACGCCGTCGCACGTGAGACCGACGCTGCCGGCAATCCCGTCGCTGGCGGTCGGACCATCAATGAAGCGGAAGCGGAGACCGTGCGCCGCATATTCACGCTCTTCGCCGGCGGACAGTCGCCGCGCGCCATTGCCCGAACGCTCAACGGAGAGGGGAAAACTGGTCCGCGCGGGCGCGGCTGGAGCGATACCACGATCCGCGGCCATGCAACGCGGCGGACCGGGATCCTGCGCAACGATCTCTATATCGGCAAACTGGTCTGGAACAAGCAGCGCTACGTCAAGGATCCCAGGACCGGACGAAGACTGGCCCGGCCCAATCCGCCGGATCAATGGGTGGAGCAGGATGTGCCGGAACTGCGCATTCTCAAGGATGATCTCTGGCACAGCGTGCAGCAACGGCTCGACGGCATCCGCAACAGCACGACCGTCACCAAGGCCCGCGCCACACGCTTCTGGGAGCACCGTCGGCCCAAACATCTGCTGACGGGCCTCGTCGCCTGCGGCGTCTGCGGCGGCAATTACGCCAGCATTGGCCGCGACTACATCGGCTGCAGCCGGGCACGCCGCCAGGGCAACTGCAGCAACTCTAAGAGCCTCAGGCGCGGTGTCCTCGAGGGTTTGGTTCTGGATGCCCTGCGCCAGCAGCTTATGCAGCCGGCACTCGTTCAAGAGTTCGTCGCGGAGTTCCACAGGGAAGTGAACCGCCAGAATGCCAGCAAAGAGCAGCAGCAGATGGCGCAACGCAAAGAATTGTCCGACGTAACCTCAAAGCTCGACGGTCTGATCCAGGCGATCGCCGAGGGCTTCCGGTCTGACGGACTACAGAAGAACCTTACGGAGCTCGAATCCCGCAAGCAGAAGCTGGAGGCGGAACTGGACAGCGCATCACATGGGGCGCCGGTGCTGCATCCGAACCTGTCGGAACTCTATCGCCGCAAGGTCGAGGATCTACACGAAAGCCTGAACGATCCCGCCATACGGCAAGAGGCAATCGAGCTACTACGCGAACTGATAGAGGCGATCACCGTCATGCCGTCGGAAGACGGCTACGAGATCGAGTTGATTGGCGATGTCGTGAACATGATTACCCTGCCGGACGGCAACGTTCCCGATCCGTACAGGCGTTCGGTAAAGGTGGTTGCGGGGGTAGGATTTGAACCTACGACCTTCAGGTTATGAGCCTGTTTGTTAGAGAATTCTTATGCCATTGAACTAAAACGATATTCAAATTATTTTTCATAATAATAATTAAATCAATATGATACTTCTGGACATTCAACGACAAGCCACGACATAGTGCGACATCGAAGCGCAGAATTGGTGCGGACATAATACGGACACAGTTTTTATGGCGATCAGAATCACTGACCGGCTGGCCCGATCTTTGGAGCTGCCGGAGAGGAGCAACCGGATCACTTACGATACAGAGGTCAAGGGCTTCGGTATCCGTGTCACCGCAGCGGGCGCTCGAGCCTTCATTCTGAACTATCGCGTCGGGAAGCGGGAGCGGCGGATCACAATCGGCGCCTATCCTGACTGGTCGGTAGCGGCGGCGCGGGAGGAGGCGAAACGGTTGAAGCGCGATGTCAGTGTCGGTTTTGATCCGATGGGCGATAGACACGCGGATCGCGCGGCGTCGACCGTCGCAGAACTCGCGGATCGGTATCTTCGAGAACATGCGATCCACAAAGTGGAGCGCGCGCAGAAAGATGACAAGTCGATGATCGACAAACTCATCCTGCCCGTTATTGGCCAGCTCAAAGTGAAGGATGTCCGCCGCGAAGATATCGACCAGCTTCATCGCAAGGTGAGCGAGACGAAGCCCATCCGGGCAAACCGTATGGCACAGCTGCTGTCAAAGATGTTCGCCCTGGCGATCCGGTGGGAATGCCGGCTCGACAACCCGGCGCATGGACTTCGCAAAAATCCAGAGCACAAGCGGACACGTTACCTTTCTGAAGCCGAGCTCGCCCGATTATTAACTGTCCTTGATGAACATGAGAACCGACGCAGTGCGAACGTTATTCGACTGCTTTTGTTGACAGGAGCCCGACGCGGCGAAGCGATGTCGGCAACCTGGGATCAGTTTGATCTTGATGCCGGCATTTGGGTCAAGCCTAGCGCGCACACAAAACAGAAAAAAGAGCATCGGGTACCACTTTCGGAACCGTCAATTTCTCTGTTAAAATCCATCAAGGCAGGAGGTAGTCCATCAGCCTATGTCTTTCCGGGAATGGCACAGGATGCGCCGTTGGTGGAAATTAGGCGCTTTTGGAATTCAGTTTGTACAAAAGCGGGGCTGGAAGATTGCCGAATCCACGATTTGCGGCATACTTATGCCTCGATACTGGCTAGCGCTGGACTTTCCCTCCCCGTGATTGGCGCCTTGCTCGGGCACACTCAACCAAACACAACGGCGCGTTATGCCCACCTGTTTGACGATCCGCTCCGGGAGGCAACGCAAACCGTTGGAAATGTTCTCAACGCTGCAGTCAGCGGTTGATGCGAATTAGCGATTGAATCGAAGTGAATGCTCTTTCATGGCCTTTTCGAATATCGTGTTGTAGCGAATATTCACTTGCTCGCGGTGCGAATCGGCTAAGGTCTTTAGCTGAAAAAGCTGACAGATTAGCGTACCCATCTTGCCAGACTGAGTGGTTACGATTCTTCAAGCAAGGAGCCTTCACAGATAGCATTTCTGCCGAAAAATTATGTGAATCTCCTTGGCATTGTTAACGAGTGGGCTGAGCAATCCGGTGAGCTACTCCAGGATGTTCTTGCAAATCTTGGTTCACAAGACTGGTACGATCAGTTGCCGCCGAAAACAATTCGTTTCGTTGGCGGCGAAAATAACGGAACCCCTGAAAAATTAAACAGCTTAGTGGACTTGGTTCGTAACGGCGAATTCGGTGGCTCTCGAGGCGCCCGTACTGAAGCAATGGGGCGGCTGGTTGCTAAGAAATCTGGAATTCTCGAATTTTGCACGTCAAAAAAGATAAAACCGCCGCGTTCAGTGGTTGGTTTACTCCGGTGGATGTTGTGGCGAGGACATCAAAGCCTTGCCCCGTTGAAATACCCTCTGACAATTGAGGAGCATGAAGAAGTTGAAAGGAACACTGCGTTAGCGAGGAAAGCGGATGACGAGGCATACTTAGAAGCACAAGTAAATGAGGTCAAAAGAGGACTGACCGAAATGGAGGCGCGACTACAAGAAGCGAAGGAGTTGGGGAGCCTATTCTCAGCACCAGAATTTGATTCGTGGGGTGGGAGCTGGGCAGAATTCATCTCTAAAAGAATTGGCGAAATTTCGGATCGAACCGTTGCGGGGAAACTTTCTAAAAAGCTTGAGTCCTTAGTGCAGGAATGCGCAGCTCTCAAGAAACTCGATAAACAAGAAACTGAGGACACACAATCTATTCATTCTCTCTCAAAGAAAAACAAAAGGAATGACAGCCCTGCGCGCCAACCGGAGGCGGAGACGCAGAGCAAAAAGAAGATCTACGATCGGCTTTGCGAAGAATGGAAGCAAATGCCAGACGCTTTGAAAGCGCTGGCAACGCAGAGAGGGGAGCGTCATAAGGTATTAGCTTATTTGGAGAGCAGGCTGCCTGACGTAAGTCCAAGTTCAATTGATCGGGAACTTAGAAACGTCGTTAACCTTCATTGTCCACCCGATCCGGAAAAATAAGGCTGCTTCCGGAAGTTTCCGATTAGGCATTCCGCGGTTTTCGCCATAATTGAATTGCTTGAACCACTGGCTTAACAGGGCTTCGAGCAATGAAAATTCGTGCGGCCTCCTCCGATAAACGACCTATAAGCGAAGAAACGCTTGGAGCGGCATCTGCGTCTTTACTTCAAGACTATGTGACGAAATCGGAACTTGCATCTGAGTTCAATGTGTCCCAACGGACCGTCGAGCGGTGGGTTCGGTTGAGGCTGATCCCGCAGCCAGTCCGGCTTGGACGAAAGTCGTTGTTTCATATCCAATCGATTAGGGATCACCTGTTGCAGCGGCTGAATAATTCAGGCCAAAGTAATCGGAGGCGACGTTGATGGAAGACATCGCCCAGATTGCCAGGAAACTTGGCAAGTCATCTCGTTCCGGAGATGGATGGAAATGCCTTTGTCCTGCACATGACGACCATAATCCGAGCCTTTCGATAACAAAGTCTGAGTCCGGGCATATTCTCGTGTATTGCCATGCTGGGTGTACCCAAGACGCTGTCATCGCCGAGGTCCAGCGGCGGCGTCTTTGGCGCGACGATGGCGATGAAAGGTCTCTCACGCGTGACAAGGGTCGATTGGTCCGGAATATGGACCTAATTATGCCTGTGCCAGCCAACGCACCAGCGCCAATGTTCAACGACACAAAACTCGGAACACCCAGCCACGTCTGGGAATACAAAGATGCTGACGGCCATACTCTTGGTTTCATCCGCCGCTTTGAAAGCAATAACGGAAAAACTTTCCGACCGCTTACATGTTGGCAAACGAAAGACGGCACACTGACATGGCGGCCAGCCGGCTTCATAATTCCGCGGCCGCTATATGGTCTAAACCTGTTAGCTGACCGGATCGACGAACCGGTCATCATCACAGAGGGTGAGAAGACAGCCGACGCAGCAGCCAAACTCCTGCCGAACTATGTTGCCATTTCATGGCCAAACGGCGCGAAGAGCGTCACCGGCGCTGATTGGTCGCCGATGTCCGGACGCGATGTGTTCATCTGGCCAGACGCCGATACGGAAGGCGAGAAATCCGCCCTCGAAGTCGCCCGGCAATGTCTCAAGCATGGAGCGGCGAGTGTCAAAATTCTCCAGATCGAAAGCGCGTCCCAATGAAGAAAGGCTGGGATGCAGCAGATGCACTACGCGAAAATGTTCCGGAGCAGTATCTAGCCGCGCTTATTGAAGGCGCGATGGAATATGGCAAAACTGTAGAAGAGCTGGAAACAAAGCGACCTCAAGAAGCAACTGCCCCAGCAATCGATTTATCCAGATGGACTGCCGACGCATACGTTGGGCTTCCTCCGGAGCGCCAATGGCTCATACGAGACGTTGCTGCGCGCGGCGTGTTGATGATGCTCGCTTCCATGGGTGGATTGGGTAAATCTTATCTCGCCCTAAAACTCGCCTACGACGTCGCGACGGGTGATCTGCTGGGAAACTCGAAAAAAGCGCCTGAAAGCGTGCTTGGCAAGCCAGTGGAGAGCCACGGTACCGTCGTTTTTATTACGGCTGAGGACGACAAAGCGGAAGTGCATCGGCGGTTAAACGTCATCGATCCGACGGAACGCAGACTTTTACGACCAGACCGTTTGCGAATTGTGCCGCTCCCGGATGTGGGAACGACCCTAAACATAATCGAGAATGACTTTAACCGTCCCAAGGTAGGGAAGGATTACAGCGCGCTGTTGGCGCAGCTTTTAGAAATCGAAGATTTAGCGTTAGTGGTATTCGATCCGCTGCAGGCGTTTGTCGGCGGTGATGCAAATCAGGATCCTGCGGTCGGTCAGTTCCTTTGCATTCTGTTGGGTCGGCTCGCGAGAGAGACCGGCGCAACTGTTATCCTCACCCATCACTTTCGCAAGCAATCCGGTATCGAAGCGCCTTCGGCGGCGCGAGAAGCGATAAGAGGCACGACAGCGCTGGTCGACGGCATGCGGTGTGCTTATGCACTTTGGTATCCGAGTGAGAAAAGAGCGAGAGCAATTTGTGCTGAGCTTGGCATACCGTATGAGGAAAATAAGGTTGCCCTTGGCGCGGTCGTGAAGGCTAATTATGCCGCTGACTTCTGCGTACATGTTTACGTTCGAGGCGAAAACGGATTACTCCGAAACAGGTCCGATCTTGGATCTCTGCCGGGTCAGAGGGCCGAGAGAGATCGGCTATCGCTTTTGGAAACTCTTTCGATCGCCGTCTCTACTGAAAGGCCGTTTACAAAGAGCGGTAATAGTGGTGTGTGGGAGCGCAGATCCGAACTCTCATCGACTCTGCAATCATTCGGTCGTAAACGCTTGCAGGGTATTGTTCAGGACCTTCTTGATGATGGTCGGCTCATTCAACAGGCCACGAAGAGTGATTCACGCGCAATATGGCTAATCCCGTCACCGGCGAGTGCTTCCGCATCAGTTGATGATGGCGACCGTGAGGAGCCGCCCTTCTAAGGCACTCATTCCCGTTTCCAGGTTCCCAAATTGGGAATCCGGGAATGGAAATGCTAACTGATTGAATTCAGATTGAAACGTGCCCCCATCCCCAACGTTCCCATATTCAGCTTAGTAACGGTAACTTACTGATAAACAACATTAATCTACGTTCCCGCCATTCCCATACATACTTATGTATGTGTGTACGTTTGGGAACGTGCACACATCTTGACTATGTTTTTTGGGGCGACAACGGGTAATCAGGCACAATATGTGTCTTTTACTTTTAATTATGCGGCTGCAAATATTTTACTGGGCAACGGTCTACAAGATCGAAAGGTGTAGGGATTTAAGGCCCCCCTAGGGGGTAGGGGGTCGAATTCTCTGCAGCCTGATCGCTCTAGACCGGTGGGCTAGTCATATTTTTGCGGCGGATCAAAAATTCTAGGGGGGGTAAAATCAATTGGTCTAACTGCATGTCCGCATTTGCTCGAATTTTGGTATGCTTCAGCCCAGGTTCAGACGTGTTGGACGATACCGCGTTTTGGTAACTTTTGACCGATACTGTTGAAAAACTCTGTATGCCGCCGTTTTATGCCCACTGAATAGTTTTTTGGTTTTGCTGCGGGGCTTTTGTTTCTTCGGCAGCCGTTGTTTTTGGCATCACCTCTCCTTGCCAAGCTTCTAATTTGGTGGCGCGGACCAAGGGCGTCTCAGCGCCAGTGTTTTCAGGTTTTGGACGATGGCGGCGAGGTGGAACTCATCGCGTGCGCCGCTGAGGCCCCGCAAGCGCATTCGTTCGAAACGATGATGGGTCTTCAAGTGGCCAGACCGCATCTCGACCTTTTTACGTTCATCGGATGAAGTCTGGTATTCCAGGGTATCGGCCAGTGATCTGGCGTGGTCCCGCGCGGCTTCGCCGTCCAGGCAGACGCCGGGTCGGAGCGCGAAATAACTTTTGGTGGCTTACGCCCAGGTTTAAGGTCGCCTGCACTATCTAGTGCGTCGAGATATTCTCGAACCGCGCGCGGCGGGCGCCTCGCCATGATAGCGACTAGCGTCGGCCTCCCTGACGCTGGCGTCGACGGCGAAACCGTCCCCCTTGACCAAACCGGCTTTCAGGCATGCGGCGACCACACGCTCAAACAAGTGGCGAAGAATATCGCTGTCGCGGAAACGCCCGTGCCGGTTCTTGGAAAACGACGAATGATCCGGAACTTCGTCTTCAAGGTCGAGCCTGCAAAACCATCGGTAGGCCAAGTTCAGCCCGACTTCTTCACAGAGCCGGCGCTCGGAACGGATGCCGTAACAATATCCGACGATCAGCATGCGGAGCATCAGTTCAGGATCAATCGAAGGCCGGCCCGTATGGGAATAGAACGGCGAAAGCTCGCTATGAAGATCCGATATCTGAATAAAGTGGCGCGTCAGTTAAACGAACGGCCGCGCAAAACGCTGGGGTTCGAAACAGCAGCAGAACGATTTAACGCGTGTGTTGCGGCGATCGGTTGAGATGGCAACGCAGCTTCGGACCTGCCGGACGATACTGCGGTTTTATAACTTTTGACCCGTTCCGGAAGTCTCGAAGCCGCTTCGGCGGGCTGCTCCGATTGTTGTTGCCGGACTGAATTCAGCAACTTTTCCCGCGATCCGAAACTTGGTCGAGCGGCACGAAAACCACACTTTATTCGAACTAACTCGTGCCCCTTGGTAACGCACAAATCGCCACTTTGCCCTTGCGTCCTCGCACCTCGTGCTCGCCGGCAGGCTCCAGTTTACAGAGAAGGGGGGGGCTGATCCGCTCCTGCTTCTTGCCGCGCTTTTTCGATTAACGCTTCGCTTACCACCAGGTCGGTTTCGATGATACGGGTCAGGCGCTCTAGACGACTTGCGGTGTTGACCGTGTCGCCAATCACTGTGAAGGCCATTGATCGTTCGCTGCCGGTATCACCTAGAACTACCGACCCAAAATTGAGGCCGATACCGATACCGACCGGCAATTCGCCTCCAGCGACGCGTTCCGCATTCCAAACTCCAATGTCGTCCAGTATCGCCTGCGCGCAGTCCAGTGCGTTGCACGCATCCCGGTCCCCCACATCGGGCACGCCGAAGGTCGCCATCACCTCGTCGCCGATATAGTTGTCGAGTGTCCCGTCATGCTCGAACACGGCGCCCTCGACGCGTCCATGGAAGCTGCGCAACAGCGGCAGGCCGAACGGTTCATCGCGCGTCGCTAGGATTTCGGCCAGGTGTGGCGGAAAATATCGCGTCAAATTGGCACGCGCCCGTTCGGCTGCCATCCGGTGTTCGATCGCCTCCTTCAACAGGTCGAGCTGATCGAGCGTCTTCTTGATCGTGATCTGCAGGTCCTGAAAATCAATCGGCTTGGTAACGAAGTCGAACGCACCGCGGTTCATCGCCGCGCGGATATTGTCCATGTCGCCATAGGCGGAGATGATGATCGTCTTCAGCTGCTCCTCGAAACCCTCCATATGTTCGAGCAAGGTCAGCCCGTCCATGCGTGGCATGTTGATGTCGCTGATCACGAGCTCGATGTCCGGATCGTCCTTGATCTTCTCCAGCGCATCGACGCCATCATTGGCGAATTCGAAATCGAACTCGCCACGTCGTATTTCCCGGCGAAACTTGCGTCTAATCAGCTCCTGCAGGTCTATTTCGTCGTCGACGACAAGAATTTTCGCGGCCACTTAGTCTTTCCTTCCTGCTGCCGCCATGCCCGCGATCGTCGCTTTCAGTTCGACAAAATCGATTGGCTTGGTAAGAAAATGCGCCGCGCCAGCGGCCAAGGCCTCGTTGCGGTTCTCGTCGTCGCCGTAAGCCGTGATCATTGCCACCGGCAAATCCGGCCAGAGCGATTTGCTTTCGCGCAGCAGTTCGAGGCCGCTCATGCCCGGCATGTTGATGTCCGATAGGATCAACATCACCTCGGGCTGCGTGGTACCTTTCAAATTCTGAAGGGCATCCTCGCCGGATTGCGCGAAGACCAGGAGATAATCGCCTTTCCTGATTTCACGCCGGAATCGGCGCTTGAAGAGGTCGACGACGTCGGGTTCGTCGTCGACGATCATGATACAAATTGCCATCGCAGCCTTTCCTCAGACGCTACCGGCGCCAGCCGCTTTTCGCGGCAATTCAATAACAAATTCAGTGTACGATCCCGGCTCGCTGTCGACGCTTATATGGCCTCCATTTTGCTGGGTGACAACATCGAAGCTCAACGAGAGCCCCAATCCGGTACCTTCGTTGGCCGGTTTCGTTGTGAAGAACGGGTCGAACAGCTTTGCCTTCACCGAATCCGACATGCCGGTGCCATTGTCTCGGACACCAAATTCGATCCGGTCGCCCAAATCTTTGGTCGTCGCCTCGACCCGTGCCGCATAGTCTTCGCCCGCCGCCTTCGCGTCCTTGGCGCGTTGCTTGACAGCGTAGAAGGCGTTGGTGAACAGGTTGACCAGCACCCGCGTTATCTCCTGCGGGACGACCAAAGCGGTGCCCGCCGCATCATCGAAATCCGATGACGTTTCACACAGGAAGCTTTTGTCCCGCGCCCGCTCGCCGTGATAGGCAAGGTTCAACGCCTCGTCGACGAGCCCGTTCACATCGGTATCCGCCCAGTCCATGTCCCCGCCACGAGCGTGCTGCAGCATCGACTTGACGATACCGTCGGCGCGTGTGCCGTGGTGATGGATCTTTTCTAGGTCGCCTGAAAGAGGCTCAATCAGATCGACGATATCGTCTTTCGTGTCTGCATCCATTTTACTTTGCAAAGGGGTCAGAACCTCGCTCAGCTCGGCCAGAAGTTCGACCGACGTCTCTGAAAAATTATTCACAAAATTCAGCGGATTCTTGATTTCGTGTGCGATACCCGCCGTCAGTTGCCCGAGCGACGCCAATTTCTCGGACTGTACAAGTTGACCTTGCGTGCGATGTAGTTCGTTCAACGCTGTTTCCGCCTGCACCTTGGCAACTTGCAGTGCACGCTCCCGCTCGCGTCGGTCAGAGATATCGCGGATGGCGGCCGAAACGAGCATACCTTCTTCGGTGTCAATTGGGCTGAGGCTGATTTCGATCGGAAATTCGATGCCATCTTTCTTGACACCGAACAGTTCCAACCCGCTGCCCATTGGTCGCACCGATGCATTGGTGAAATAGTCTCGAAGGTGCGCCGGATGTTGCGCGCGATAGCTCTTCGGAATGAGTCTCTCAACCTCCCTGCCAATCAATTCGACGCTTTTGTATCCAAACAGACTCTCGGTTTGGCGGTTAATCTGCTTAATCATGCCTTCCGCGTTCACGATGACCATGGAATCCGGCGCTGATTCCAACAAGGCGCGGAACCGATTTTCGTCTCTCTTGCGTTCGTTGATGTCGACAAACCAGGCGATGTGCTCCGTTTCGTCGTCTTGATGCGCAGTTTTCATAGACGCCAAGGCCCATCGAATGGAACCGTCAGGTCGCAGGAACTGTATTTCCTGGTTCTTGACTTCGCCGTCCTGCTGGAGCGCCCGCGTTATGGCTTTGCGTTCCTCGGGATCGGCATAAACGTCGCTCGCGTGCGTTCGCTTTATGTCCTCCAAATCGCGCATCGCCAACTCCTGGGCCTGTACGTTGGCATATTTGAATATTCCGTCTGCATTAGCGATAGAAACCGCAATCGGGCTGCTGTCGAGAATTTCGGTGAGGTACGCTTCGCGGCTACGCAGGCGTTCGTCAGCGCGTTTACGGTCGGTGATGTCAAAATTGGCACCGCCTATTGCAATCATTTGTTCGCTCGAATCGAAGATCGGGAAAATCGTCGAAATAAACGTCTGTTCGCCTTCCTCCGACAACATCGACCTTTCAGTTTTTATCGGTTTTCTGCTTTCAAGAACCAGCTTGTCACGCTCTTTGGCAACTGCCGCGTATTCCGGCGGCAAGACCTCGTCGTAGTGCTTCCCGATCAGCTGATCCCGCTTCAGACCGAAAAGCGCCTCATACTGCGCATTGACGGCGAGAAATCGACCGTCGAGATCGCGAATGCTGGTGTGGACCGGCATATGGTCCAGAACGGTTTCGAGAAAGAGCTGCCTATCCCGTAACGCGCGCTCGCTATCCTGTAGTCGTTTCTCGGCCTCCTTGAGTTCGGTGATATCTTGAACGAAGCTGAAAATTTTGTGGGGATCGCCGTTTTCGTCGCTGAGTTGCGACGAGTCTAGGCTCGTCCAGATCGTGGACCCGTTCTTGTGGATGAGGCGCCGCTCCATAATGAAATTGGCTTGTCCACCTTCAGCTATTTGCCGATCCAGATCCTCGACCCGGGCAACATCCTCAGTGAGAGTGATGTCACGCCACGTCCTCTCCAGGAGTTCGTGCTCGTCGTAACCGACGATCTCGCAAAACCGCTTGTTCACCTTGCAATACCGGCCCTGCATATCGAGAAGGGCCATGCCGGCAGCGTTGGTCTCGAACACGCTCCGAAATTCCGCTTCGCTTCGACGTAACGCTTCTTCCTGCTGTTTGCGCTCGGTGACGTCGGTATACGCGATGATCTGCCCGCCATCAGAGGCGGAGCTGTAGCGGAACAACATCGTCCTACCATCTGTGTGTGTTCTTTCCCCGTCCATGGCATGACCTGACCGCCGATCCTCAAGGGTCTGAGCAAGCCACGCCTCCGGATCGGATTTTGCCGACGGGTCGTCAACCCGCCCCGCTTCCAGCGTGAGGCGCAACAAGTGTTCATGCGTGCAGCCGATGATCTCATTCTTTGGCGGAAATTTTGGGAAAAGAGTGTGATATTGGTCGTTGGTGAAAACGACACGCTCGCTTTTGTCAAAAAGAATAATGCTATCAGAGAAAGTTTCCACGGCTTCACGAAGCTGTCGGGCCGCTGCCTCGCTGTCCATTGCGTTTTGCTCCGCCTGTTTCAGTTTGCTGACGTCGTAGAACCAGCAGAGGCGGGCGGGTGCGCCGTCGTAGTCGAACGCGACTGCGCTGAAAAGCGCCGAGAACCGGACGCTGTCGGCCGGGCGCATCACCAACTCGATGTCGCTAACCGCTCCTTCAGCTTCAAGCCGTTCGTAAATTTTATCCCTTAAATCCGGATCATCGTAGTAGGAGGCAAATTAGGACGGCTGTTCGGTATCCGGGTCGAGGCCGAAGAGTTCGGCCAGGCGGGTATTGAAGAAAATTATGGCGCCGTCGGATGTTCGGCTCACGTCGATGCCGATCGGACTACTGTCGAGGATTTCGTGCAAGAGATGTTCGCTTTCCGCGCCCGCTGGCCCCGTCTCTTCCAGCTTCCCCAAGTGGTGTCTGAGCGATTGCAACTCCTCGATCAGCTGCTTCTTGGTCTTGTGCGCGTCCGCACGCTCCTGTTCGTCTGAGGTAGTCATCAATATTCCCCCTCCTGCGCCGCGTTTTACAGCTACGCAGAATTAATCAACCTTTCAAATACCCAGTGATCCTCTTGGCCTATCCTCTACAAGCGACGATCAGAAAGCCATAAGAACCGAACTTTAGTTTGGGAATCTGGTTCCTACAATGGACCGTATGAACGCCGATTGTGACGCAGCTGTCTACAGCACCGTCGCATCCGAATTATTCAATATTCCGGCATCAAGTGACGAGCCGCAATGTCCGGATGTGGCTATGAAACGAACTCGCGCCGATCCAAACCGTCTTCCGCTAACTCTCCGATAGTGTTGCAAAACTCCGTCTTGCCTGACTGTTGAAGGCGTGATTCGATCCTTCCAACGCGTTGCGGGAGCTTGGGTCAATGATGGGTCGTTTGGAACGGGATCAAGAGCAGCTTTTCTACCGCTACAATCTTGATGAACTGGTTCCTGGCGATCATCTGGTGCGCAAGCTCGCTGCGATGCTGGAATTGAGTTGGCTGCGTGAGGAATTTGCACCTTATTACAGTCATACGGGACGGCCTTCGATCGATCCCGAGTTGATGATCCGGATGATGTTGGTCGGTTATATCTTCGCGATCCGTTCTGAGCGTTAGCTTTGTTCCGAGGTCCAGGTCAACATGGCCTATCGCTGGTTCTGCGGCCTCTCGATTGAAGATGCTATCCCTGATCATTCGGTCTTCTCCCGCGCCCGGCATGAACACTTTCAGGAAGCCGGTCTGCTGCGCGGTGTCTTCGAACGCGTGGTTAGCCTGTGCTGATTTCGGTGTTCTTAATTACAATTGAGGGAGCGAGTATAGTATTCGCTCTAAAACCGTTATCGTGATAAAATTAGCTAAATATACTGGCAAGAGGCGACTATGAAATTTGCGATTTTGTTATCCGTTTTGATACTTGCGCAGGGCGTTGTCGGGAGCGCGCAAGCACAATTCGGAGGTGTGGGATCTGCGATTTCCAGCGTGATTACCGAAGCACTCCAAGGGACCGGCAAGGACGGATCCGTAAACCGCGCTGAATTCAAAGACATGAAATTGGACGCATTCACCCGCAAGGATGAAAATGGAGACCAAATACTCAGTAGAGAAGAACTGAGTGATGTCAGCGCGGCTACGTTCAATGCTGTCGATAAAGACGGTGACAATCAAATAACATTAACCGAATTTGACCAAGCGGTGAAATTCGAATACGCGGATCAAAACCACGACGATAGTATCTCAACCGACGAATTCACGGCATTTCGGGAAAGCTTTCGTTAACGCTTGCTAATTTCAGCGCACCCTATTTGCAGGAGT
>JAJFJB010000005.1 GCA_021774435.1 Alphaproteobacteria bacterium | reverse complement strand
GAATTGCTCCAAAGAAGCTTGGGAGAATCTGTAATAATCCAGGTAAAATCCAGTCTCGGCCCCTGGACGGCGGAGGTGGATCCGGCGCAGCTCGAAAGTGCACTGCTTAATCTCGCCGTGAATGCACGCGACGCGATGCCGAAGGGCGGCATGCTCACCTTCGAAACGAAAAAAGTTCGAATTGATGGAAACAGCACTTTGGAGAAACCGGACCTGCAACCAGGCGAATATGTGATGCTCGCCGTTACGGATACGGGGGCAGGTATGCCTCCGGAAGTCATTGCCCAGGCATTCGAACCCTTCTTCACAACAAAGGGTGTTGGTGAAGGATCGGGCCTTGGCCTCAGCATGGTGTATGGATTTACAAAACAATCCGGTGGCGATGTCGTGATCGAGAGTTCACCGCGATCCGGAACGACAGTTCGGCTATATCTGCCACACGTCGAATCAGATTCGGAATCAAATCCGGCAAGTGACGACGACCAGCCCCTCGCAAATGGCGAAACCGTACTTGTCGTCGAAGATGATCCCGATCTATTGACGTTGACCGCGAACTTATTGTCCAGCCTTGGCTATACCGTCCTTGAGGCAAATGATGGCGAAGCAGCGCTAGATCTCCTGGATGGACCAACCGGAATAGACCTGCTTCTGACGGACGTCGTAATGCCGGGAACGCTCAGCGGACCGGCTTTAGCAGCCGATGCGGCGGCTCGTCACCACGATATGAAAATTCTATATATGTCAGGATACACTGCCGACGCTATGAAAGACGAGAACAGTGACGATGGCATCACGTTGCTGCGGAAACCATTTCGCCGGGCCGCCCTCGCACAATCGATACGTACCGTTCTCGACCCGTGAGGAAACTTTCTCCTCTCTCGCCAGGCTTCAGCCCTGCGAACGGTATTTCTTTGGCGGCTGAGGATTATTCGCCGGGTTTGTATCGTGCTTCGACAAACGTGCGATCAACTTGCTTTCAAGCAGCGGTTTGAGATCGGCTTCGAGCGGATCTGCTTTTTCCCGGTCGTATACCTCGTCGCCGTCCACGTAGAGTGTAAAGGCTTTAACATATTTAGCCTTCTTCGCGGGGTCCTCGATCGTCGCCTTGGTCCATGCGTAGAGAGGGTAATTTTCGGTCCCCTCTTCTTCCGCTTGCGCGACGTAACCGGCGAAGGCATCGAACTGACATGATAGCGTAGCGTTATGCTTGGCGAGAACCGCTGCTAACGCCTCCAGTGCCGGATCGTCCGGATTGCGGCGCGCTACCGCCGCGCGCGTATCGTCGAGATTTATTCTAACTTGAAACTGCCAATCGTCGCTCATCGACTGGTTTCCTTTGTTGCCATTGTCTCTATATGGGGCGCGACGGTTTGGCCACAACATCCCCATTGGCATTCAAGATACCAAATAATGTACCCTTCAGACGTTCCAAGCAGAAATGTCACGCAAACAGGTAATTTAGAGCCCTGATTTATCGTTATATTGTGGTTGTTAGCATATATGGAACGATGAGATTACAACAGTGCATAGCTCATACCGATCAATATTGATTGCTTTGATTTTTGCACCCGTTTTCGTGTCTGGCTCAATTCAAGCCGAAGCGGACGGGTCTGCCGAGTTTCGTAGATTATCGGGACAAGAAGCCGAGCGTCTTTTTCAAGGGTTGAGTGACGTTAAATATCCAGCCGACGACGGGGCCACCAATTCCGACGCCTGGTGGATGAATTTCCAACCGGATGGCAATTGGGAAGGTTTCGTTCATGGCGGCACATCAACGGAGGGTTTTGGCACATGGCATGTGGAAGGTGACAAGGTTTGCGTCGTAATCAAAGGCGGTTCCATGGAATGGAAAGCGCCGTACGAAGGCTGTTTCAGCGTCGTCGTAACCGTAATGCCGGTACGATTGCAGCAAAGGTCTCGGAACTCCAGCTAGACAAATTCATCATGAAGGAGTCGGCGTTCGGCGCATTTTCTCGTCTGCGGCCACAGACACCTAAACCAAACGTGATTGCGCAAGCCAAGAGAAATGGTCTCGCTACCGCTTCGACCAGCCTGCCAGCCCAGACCGATGCACAAAAGCGCGAGCTGGAAACCCAGCGTTTGACAATGGAGCGCGAGAGGTTGGAAGCGGAGGTGAAGCTGTCGAAATTGCGGCTTGAACTACAAAGTCAGAAGCAAAAACTCGAACAGCAAGCGCGGGCCTTCAAACAGCAACAGCCTTCTATCGATAGAACATTGCCCGTTATCGAAACCACCGAAACCGTCGCCACGGCGCACGGCAGAGTGCGGATCGTCGGTATCGCGCGAGACAATGGTCATTTGGCTCGCGTCGAAGTCGGCGGGCGACACGTCGATATTGAACGGATCGCGGAAAAGCGAGCCCGCGTCGTCCTGTCGTCAGGCGGGTTGGAACCTGTCGCCGACTCGGGCGGCGGTAAACACTCTGTCTTCGCCGCCCAGTTTCTCAAAGCGCTTCACAACAATGAGGACGTACTGGACGGCACCCAGCTTTTCGAAAAGGTCCGGCAAACAGTTGTTCTGAACGCCGACCAAACTCCGGAATACTCCGACATCCGCCGCGCCGGGCACGAGGGCGACGACTTCCTGTTCGTGCGCAAGGATTGAACCGGCTCACCCTAGACAGGACCGCACCGCGCATCGATACTTGTCTGCTTCGACGGCGATGAATCACTTTCAGTGCTTATCCTAAAACAGAAGGATCACCATGGCGCGCTTAGAAACCATACCGCTCGGCGAACGTAAAATGATGGTCGAGCTCGATTGCTCGGGCTTCGAAGAACGGGCTCCGTTTGTGGCGCCCAAGCCACTCAGCGAACGGCGCGTCGCAATTCTATCGACTGCGGCGCTAAATCTGCGCGGCGACGCAGTCTATCAGCGCAATGCGACTGACTACCGCGTTATCCCGGGCGATGTTGATCCGGGCGACGTGGTGATGAGCCATGTGTCCGTCAATTTTGACCGTACTGGATTTCAACAAGACCTCAATGTCTGTTTCCCCATCGAACGTCTGCACGAAATGGCAAATGACGGCGTCATCGGTTCGGTCTCGAACTTTCATTTTACCGTATCCGGCGCCGCACACCCCAGCGACCTTGAAGACTCGGCGCGGGCGATGGCACGGACGATGAAAGCCGACGGCGTCGATACGGTTCTGCTGATTCCCATATGACCGAAATGCACGCGCGCCGTGGGCGGGCTTGCCATTATTTTCGAAGAAGAAGGGCTGGCGACGACACAAATCAGCCTAATCCGCATTCATACCGAGAAAACCAACCCGCCGCGCGCGCTCTGGGTGCCGTTCGAACTCGGACGGCCTGTTGGCGTGCCCAATGACAAGGCGTTTCAGGATCGCGTCCTGATGGCGGCCTTCGCGCTACTGGATCGCAAGTCGGGTCCCGTGCTGGTCGATTATCCCGAAGAGGCACCGGAAGACAACGGCGGTCTCGACAAAAGTGCGATGGAAGGCATGGTCTGCCCCATCGACCTACCCCGAATTCCCGATCCAGATGCCCCAACCAGCGAACTTGGGCAGTCTCTGATGAAAGAGGTTGAGGACCTTGCCCCCTGGTACGACCTAGCGGTACGCGTGCGGGGCCGGACGACCGTTGGCCCCAGCGGTTTGGAGATCAAAGCCGCCGGCAAGTTTCTGGCAGCCTTCCTCGAAGATCAGGACACACTTGCACCGCGGACGGATTTGCTGAAAGGCCGCGTCCTGAAGCTCGCCTACGAGGATCTCAAGGCCTATTATGGTGAGGCAATCACCGCACAGCCCGGCTACGGCACCAGTTTGAGGGTTGAAAACTGGCTGTTCAATGAAACGGTGCTCGGCCGGGCGCTCTGGACGCTACGCGACATTTGCCGTGCCAGTGACGAGGAATATTACCAGTATCTTGGCCGCAACTCGATCGTCCCCGACCGGCAAATCGAACCCGCCGATGGCGAACGTAGCTTGACTGGATAACGCATCCCATCTCAGCGCACGCAACCGCATTGTGATTGGCCGCGGCCGCTGATAATTTGCGCGCCCCAATAGGGATGGCTGGGAATCACTCAGGCATTCTTCTGTCGACCAACTATCGTTTCGGTACGTCGCCAGATCAACCAAGACGCACCTTCGCGCTTGAAAGGCAAGGAGACATACCATGACGCAAGCGGCAAATGCCGACACCGTTCAGCTTCACTACACGGGCAAGCTCAAGGACGGCACCGTCTTCGACTCATCCGAAGACCGCGACCCCATCGAGTTCAAGATCGGCGCACACATTATTATTCCAAAGCTCGAGGATTCGGTCATCGGCATGTCGGTAGGCGACAAGGCCTCGGTCGAAATCACATGCGAGGAAGCCTATGGCCCACGCCATGAAGATGCCGTCCAGACCGTCGACCGGTCGATCATTCCCGGCGACACCGAACTGACGATCGGCAAGCAGCTCCAGGCCACCGATCAGGAAGGTCAACCGCACATGCTGATCGTGGTCGCGGTCGAAGGCGATACGGTCACACTTGATGGCAACCATCCGCTGGCGGGCGAAGACCTCTTTTTCGAAATCGAACTCGTCAAGATCCTGGCGGACACCTGCTAAACCGCCGGCGGCACGACATAGCCTGACAATTCGCCACGCAACGTCGTGCGCAACATATGACGGGGCTGGCTTTCATCGAAGTCGCCGAGCGCCAAATGCATGGTCGTGCGGTTGTCCCAGCAGACAAGGTCGCCGATGCGCCATCGGTGCCGATAGACATTTTCCGGCCGAGTCGCATGCGCGCATAAGAAATTGATAAGCGGTGCACTTTCTGCGCGTGTCATTCCCTCAAAATGCGATGTGCGCTCACTTACATAGAGTGCCTTCGTACCGCTTTCATCATGCTCGCGGACGCAAGGATGCGCGATTGGAGGGTTGATCTTCAGCAGCTCCGCGATTTTCTTTGGATCGCGCTTTCCGATGCCCGAGACGAGGCTGAAATCATAGACCGATTGCAGGTCGGCAACGATCCCTTTCATCTTCTCGGAAAGATCGTCATAGGCCCGCGCCATATTGCAGAACATCGTGTCGCCACCGACGGGCGGTTTCTGAGTGCAATAGAGCATCGACGCGGCTGCCGGCCGGTTGGTGTAGGAGTAGTCCGAATGCCAGTTCCGGCCCGCATTGCGGGTCTGCGATGGGTGCCCATTCTTTGGAATATTCGTGACTTCGAGCAGTTCGGGATACCCGTCGAAACGATCATGAGGTGTCGCTGCGTGATCGTCGAGATCGCGAAACCGTTTGGAGAACGCAAGATGCTGGTCCGGTGTCCATTCGACGTCTCGGAAAACGATGACATGGGCCCCATGCCAAGCCGTCCGGATTTCATCGATCTCGGCGTCACTCGGCACACCCGCAATATCGACGCCGCGAATTTCCACGCCAAGCGCGTGCGCCAGGGGGACAACCTCCATCACCACTTCTCCTAATTATTTCGTAAACACATAGGCCATTCCCGCGGATTGACGGTCATCTAGGAAAAGTTTCGCGTCTTCACATCCAGATGCAAGGACCGGCTTTTGATCGAAACGCGCCCAATACGGTCCAGTTCTGCAATATCCTTGATCAAATTGGATAAAGGCTCGCTGTCGGCGACGTAATCGGTCTGGATTGGCGAGGCGCCGAGCATCTTCTCGACATGGTCGGCAGGCGAATACATGAAGCGCAATATGCGTTCCTCGTCGGTCGCGTCCGGATAATCTTTGCGCATCTTGTCCACGGCCGGTTCCAACAGCGGCGGCTTTTCGGGAATTGCCCGGGATCCGTTCGCGACGATGCGGTCGAGTGCATTCGGCTCGATCGGTGCCAGCAGCCGGCCGAAATGGCCGAGCGCGTACTGCTTCACCACGTCGGGTACGATGCTATACCGTTCGCCCGACATGATATTGTAAACCGCCTGGGTCATGACGAACTGTGCGAAGGGCGTCACCATGATCGGATAGCCGAGTTCCTCACGGACCAGGACACATTCAGCAACGACATCGTCGAAGCGATCCGGCATGCCAGCCTCTTCAAGTTGCGCTTCCATATTGGTCAGCATGCCGCCGGGAATCTGGTGCTGATAGTGGTAGGCATCATATTCCATCGGCACGCCAAGCGGCTTGCCTTCCGCATGGGCCACTGCGGTCAGGTGATCGCTGAAATCGGAAATCACGTCGTCATCGACCGGCACGTGGTAGCCCATCTGCCGTAAATTGCGCACGATCGTCTGAGTTGCCGGCTGCGAGGGACCATTGGCAAGCGGTGCCGTCGCCGTCTGCACCACGTCTGCACCGGCCTTTACGGCTTCGAGATAGACCAACGGCGCCAGCCCGGTGAGGCAGTGGCTGTGAATTTCCAACGAAATATCGCCAATCGCCTGTTTCAAAGCAGGCACCAACGTCCGCACCCGGTCCGGCGTCAACAACCCACCTGAATCCTTGATCATCACATGGTCGAGTTCGATACGCCCCATCAGGTCACGCACACTGTCGACATAGACCTGATCCGTGTGAACCGGACTTTCACAGAAGACGAAGGACGCGCCGGTATTGGCCCCCTCCTCCTTCGCGACCTGTAGGGTTTCGATGATGTTGTCGTTGTCGAACAGCGGATCGAAAACCTTGAGATTCTTAAAGCCGTTGAGCACCAGCATGCGAACCCAGAGCCGGATGATGTCGTTCGGCATGATGTGAAAGGTCAGCAGGCTGCGGCCGCGGACACCGGTCTTGAATGTGGTCTTTGGCATGCGTTCTTTCATGAGGCGCAGCCGCTCCCATGGATTTTCCCGCAGATAGCGTACGGCGACGTCGAACTGGATCGAACTCATGAAGTCGAGCGCGTAAAACCCGGCATCGTCGAGCCGCTCCGCGATCGGCAGCATCCACGCCGTCTTCATACGCGTCGCCCACAGGCATTGCTGCCCATCCCGCAACGACGTTTCAATGACCTTGATTTCTTTCATATCCGTTCGCGTTTTTTCGATTTCATATAATGAAGGCAAGCGAGGGCAACGCTTCGGTTGAATTCACCAACTCGACCACCTTACGCGACATCTTAAGCCCGGCGCCGATGCGGCGTAACCCATAAGTCACGCGTCCCGCCCAGATGCGGACGTCCTGTGTCGCCTGCACTGCGTGCTCGTACAGGACGAAGTTTGCAGCGACCACATATTCCCGGTCCGACTTTTCCAGCAATTCAAGGTTTGCGATCGTGCGCCGCATGGGAGATGCCGGTGTTTGCGCGTGTCGATGACCGGTTTGAAGCTGTCGGATCCGCGTCGCCACGCGATTACGGTTATCATTGATATAACTCATCCGGGTCGCGGGTTCGTAGTCTGCTTTGCCGAAGGGAACCCAGTAGTGCATGTCATCGGTGAGTAACGCTTCCCAGCCCGCATAATCGGACTCATCGGCCAGACGCGCCTCCAAATAGATAAACGCCTCAATCTCAAGCCACTCCTCTGTACTCACCTTTCTCATGCCTTCGCCGTCATCACCTGAAGATAATGCTGCCAAAACCCCCGGTTTGTGGTCTCGTCACTAACATGGCTTACCTTACCGTGCGCGTCTTCACGTTCACGGTGGCGGCCGCGTGTCAGATCGATCCAACCATGTTCGGCCTGGTGGCCCGCCATGAAGCCGGCCTGCATGCGCTCGGCCACGACAGCGTCATCCGCCAGCAGAAAGGAAGCCGGCCCCATCGCCGCCTCCGACTGTCTTAGAATTCGCCGGTTCAGTTCTTCATCGACCCCGTCGAGCAATAGCGGCGTATGATAGTGAAGGGTTTCACCAGCCGCAGTCGGCTGGACGATGGCCAAATTCATTTCGCCGAGGAAGAGGTTGGGAAATATCAGCGCGTGCGGCGGACCATCCCAAAGGATGCGTTTGGCTGCTTCGGCGCCGCGTGCCTCTGTCAGCGCCTCGCAGTAGCCGGCAACCTTTTCACGGTTGGTGCCCAGCCAGGCGAGCTCGCTGTCATAGCCGCAACGAATTTCCAGTTCAACATGGCCGTGACCGTGTTCG